>CAVIXY010000113.1:0-6680 GCA_963646665.1 Bacteroides sp. CAG:545 | reverse complement strand
AGCTGATGGTGGCCTGGTCGATCTCGCCGCGCTTGACCATCTCGGGGCCGCTGATCAGGGCTTCCTGGTTGTAGATGTAGCGGATGGTGTCGATGTAAACGCTGTCCTTGTCGTAGTTTTCGGGGTTCTTCTTCATCACCCAGCTTTCCAGGGTGACATACTCGGCCAGGTAGAATGCACCGCAGCTGCAGGCGGTTTCCGCGCTGGTGCAGAACTGGTCGCCGAACTCTTCCAGCAGCGGGCCGTAGGCCGGCTCGTAAGGGGCATAGCTCAGCAGGCTGACAAAACCGGGAAAATCGAAGCACAGGGTGTAGGTCAGGGTGTGCTCGTCCACGGCTTTCACGCCCACGGCGTCAAAGTCCACCGGGGGGTAGGCGGCGGTGGTGCCATCGGCAGCGGTGGCGGTCACGGTGCCGTCTGCGCCCAGAGCGTAGGTGGTACCGTCCTCCGCAGCGGTGCCGTTTTCCGCGCTGGACTTATAGAACTGGTAGTTGTAGTAGTCCTCGGCACCGGCCACGTAGGGGGTGACCAGGCTGGCGGTGGCGGAAGTGTAGTCCGGGGTCAGCACGTACTTCAGGGCGTCCACAAAGTCCTGTGCGGTCACGGGGCCAAGCACCTGGCCGTTGCAGTCCACCCAGTTCTCGTCCCGCAGGTGGAAGGTCCAGGTCAGGGTATCGGCGTCCCACTCCCAGGTGGTGGCCAGGCCCTCGCGGAGCTTGCCGCGGCTGTCGTACTCCACCAGGGTGTCCACGCACTGGGTGCCGTGGTACAGGTCCGGGTCTGCAGAGCAGATCAGATAATTCAGGGTAGCGGGCTGGCGGGAGTACAGCACCGTGTAGGTGGCGCTGCCGCCGGCAGAGGTACTGCCGCTGCCCGAAGCAGAAGAGCCGCCGCAGCTGCTCAGAAGGCCTGCCGCTGCCGTGGAAAGCACGGCGGCGCTGCCGACCTTCAGGAACTGGCGGCGGGAAATTGCATGACTCATCATAAAAAATCCCTCTTTCTTTCAAGGTTCGGATTTGCTGCTTGCCTGTACAACCGAAAAAAGAGGCAACGGAACAGATCCGTTACCTCTTTGTAACACCGTAGAGCTACCAATGGTAACCGTACAGCAAGTATAGCATTGATTTTACACGCCGTCAATTGGTTTCGGGCACGGCGGCAGCGTTTTCTGCGGCAGGAGCGGCAGTGGGTTCGGCTGCGGCTGCTTTGGCGGCTTCCTCGGCGGCCTTTTTGGCTTCGCGCTCTTCCTTCATCTTCTGCGCTCTGGCCCGGGCTTCTTCCTGGCGTTTTTTGGTGCGCTCCTTGATGCGGCACACCGAGCACAGGCCCTCCACGCTGTCCGGGGCAATAGGCTTGCCGCAGTTCTTGCACAGCACCTTGGTGCACTTGTGTACGCTTACCGGGCCAAGGGTGGTGAGCTGGCGCAGCTTCAGGCCGTCCATGCCCTTGTTGGAGCAGGCCGCTGCGCACACGCCGCACTCGCTGCATTTCCACGGGGTAACCACCATGCGGGTCTGCCCATCGGGCAGGTCCTCCAGCTTCAAGGCCCCGGCGCGGCAGGCCTTGGCGCACTTGCCGCAGCCAAAGCATTTGTCGGTAAAGTTGGGCAGGTGGTAGCCGTATTTCAGCGGCGTCTCCGAGACAGCCTTGAGCTGCTTGGTGCGCTGATGCAGCAGCAGGCGGAAGTCCACCCCACTGTCCTCTTCGCTGCGCAGGCCGGGCAGCATCTGCAGCAGCTTTTTGGTGCCGCTCTTGGAGCCGTGGCTCACCTGCTCGAACATTTCGCGGCGGCTGATCTCCTTGACGTGGTAGGGGGCTTCGTCCGGCTCATAGGCCAGGGTAAAGCGGGCCTCGAACAGCGGCTGGCCGAAAAACTCCACCAGGCGGGTCAGGCGGCTGCGCAGCTGCTCGGCGCACAGGTCGTTCTCACACTCGCCGCAGGGGGTCAGGTCCAGCACGATCTTTTTGTTCAGGGCCAGGTAGGCCAGGGTCTCCCAGCTGAGGGCGGCAATGCAGCTGCGCACCATGGAATTTTTGCGGGCAGACTGCTCACACCCGATCCAGATGGTATCGTTGTCGCTGTCGGCGGCAGCGGTGTCCCGCTGTACCTGCTCCGGCGAAGGGGCGATGCAGCCGCTGCGGCAGGAGGCCACGCACAGGCCGCACTCGGTGCAGGGGTCCCAGTCCTTGACCAGGTTCGGGCGGGTAAAGATCTCCTCGCCGTAGGGGCAGATGTCCTTGCAGATGGTGCAGGGCTTGCGGTGGGGGTGCAGGTTCCAGCACTGGCGGCGGTTGATTTCCGGATGCGTTGTTTTCATGAGCGCATCCATGGCAGCTCTTGTAAAAAAGCTCATGGGTTACTCCTTTTCCACAACGGATGTGACCTGCGCGTTGTCCAGCAGGAAGCGCTGCACCTTCTGCTGGGTCAGGGCAGCGGCAATGGCATCGCGGCTCAGCACCTTGCGGATCTCGGCTTCGGGGGTATCGTGCTGCTTGGCCAGGCGGGCATACTCGGCGTCCACTTCTTCATTGAGCACCACGATCTGCTCGGCGTCCGCAATGGCGCGCACGGCCAGCATGGCACGCATCCGGCGCTCGGCATCTTTGCGGAACCCGGCGCGCAGGGCGTCCTGGGTGGTGCTGCGGTTGGTGCAGTAGGTTTCCAGCGAGAGCTTGCTCTTGGCCAGGCGCAGTTCCAGCCGCTTCATTTCCTGCTCGGCGCTGCGGTCCAGCAGGGCAGCGGGCAGCTCCACAGTCAGGTTGGCCCCGGCCATGTCCAGCAGGGCAGCACCGGCCAGGCGGTCGGCGTTGGCTTCGTGCACGGCCCGCTTGTGCTGACGGATGTCCTCCTTCAGCGCTTCCAGCGAAGCAAAGCCCAGGCCCTGGGCAAAGGCGTCATCGGCGGGGCCGGTGTGCTTTGCCTCCACCGTGTGCAGGGTGATCTGGAACTGTGCCGTTTTGCCGGAAAGCTCCGGCACGCGGAACGCATCCGGGTAGGTAAAATCAAAGCGGAAGGTCTCTCCGGCCCGGTGGCCGTACACGGCCTGCTCGGCGGCGGGCATCAGCTGGCCGGTGCCCAGCTGAACGGTCACCTGTTCCATTTTGCTGTCCGGAATGGGTGCACCGTCCAGAAAGCCCTCAAAATCCAGCGTAACGCGGTCGCCCCGGGCGGCGGGCGCGTCCGTGGGGCAGAACGATGCCCGGTTGCGTGCCATACCGGCGGTTTCCAGCGTGACAGCCTTTTCCGACACCGGGCGCACCCGGCGGGTGATCTCCAACCCTTTGTACTGCCCCAGCGTGACCGGCGGCAGGGCATTTGCAGTGTGTTCCATAAGGGAAACCCCTCCTTTTGAGCGGCTTACATGCCGTGGGCAGCAAGCCAGTTTTCAGCGATCTCGGAGAACATCTCCGGGTATTTGGCGTTTTCTTCCTGGAAGGCGCTGAGGTAATACTCCACCTCGGCGCGGGTGGGCGCCACCGTGCGCTCCCAGATGGTAAAGGTGGTGCCGTTGCCCATGTCAAAGGTCTCCACCTGTTTGAAATACTGGTCCCGTACAGCCAGGAACTGGTTGTTCAGCTTGATGGACATCTCGCCGCTGCCCACATACGTCTGGGGGAAGGGGTCTGCGGTGAGCACGTACTTGGCTTCAAAGAACTGCATGGGGAAGTTGTGGGTGCCCGGCACCGAGAAGCCGAAGGCCAGCTTATCATTGATGGGGGCTTCCGGCAGCAGGCAGTTCTTGAAGTGGTCCGGGCAGTAGAGCATATCGTGGGGGATCATATAGCTGATCTCGCCGTCCGCACAGTGGCTGTCGATCCACTTGGCAATGGCCTGGATCTGGGGCAGGTCCTTGCGGTCGTAAATGAGCTTGTCCAGCCGGACGAACTCCTTGGTGGAGGACAGCGGGAAGTGGTCGATGACGATGTCCGGCAATGCCACACTGGTGAGCGGGGAGCAGCGCACCGACACCGCAAACACGATGGTAAAGATCCAGTAGGCCAGCTTGAGGTTCCGGCGGCGGCTGATGCCCTCGGCCAGGGCGGCAGCGCCCAGCAGAAAGAGCAGGAACCACCCGGGCAGGAACAGCAGCATCTGATGGGAGCCGGTGTTCTGGATGCGGGTGAACAGCACCATGCTCAGGAAGATCTCAAACCCGGCCAGGCAGGGCAGGGCGGGCATCTTTTTGCGCTTGAGAGTGAACCACAGGCCCAGGCCGATCAAGATCAGGTTCAGCAGGCCCATGCGCCAGAACTGCAGGCTGATTTCAGAAACAAAGCCGCCGCCGTTGTAGTAGGAATAGCGGTCGGCGTAGCTGTAGGCCAGAATATGGCTGACCATGGGCCACAGCAGAATGACCATGGCCACCATGGACATCAGGCCGAACAGCACCAGGTTGCGCACCTGCACAAGGCCTTCGTGCTTGTGCCCGGCCCGGACGGTTTTGGCGCTGCTTACCAGCACCAGCACGGCGTAGGCAAAATAGTAGCCCACCACAAAGTATAAGTACCACCGGCGGGACAGGATGACGGCTGCTGTGGCCAGAAACAGCAGGCCGAAGCGCACAGGGTCCAGCGTTTCAAACCGGAAGTTCAGGGTCAGCAGCAGAATGCTGAAGGCGAAGATCAGGCCGAACCAGTCCGGCTGACTGAGCATGGCGCTCATGCGCAGCCACGGGTAGGTGAAGCACCAGGACAGGCCGATGAGAAAATACCACATCCGGTGTTTGACCTGCAGCATCTGCCCCACCTTGAGGACGAGACCGGCCAGCAGGGTCAGCAGCATGGGCGCGATGCTGAACACCTGGCAGAAGGCAAAACTGTCGCCGGTGCGGGCGCTCAGGCAGAATGGAAACTCCAGAAACAGGGTGATGAAGTTGGTGTAATCCTCGGCCAGGGAGCCGAAGATATAGTGGAACCCGGCAGCGGGGCTTTGCACAAAGGCGGCCTCTGCGCTGTACTGTTTGGTCAGGTAGTTGGCGTAGTCCCAGATGTACACAAAGCTGCGGCGGTGCAGCGCCCAGAAAAAGTAGAGCAGGGCAGCCGCCCAGAAGCCCAGCAGAACCGCACGGTGGAAAAAGTCAAACTCCACCCCGGCCACCCGCAGAACGCCCAGTACAGCCGCAAACAGGGCCAGATTGCACCACAGGCTTACCAGCGGGAAAAAGGCGGCGTGGCCGGGCGCAAGCAGCCCGAACAGCACCAGCGCAAGTGCGGCTGCGCCGAAACCCAGCGCAACCTTGAGCGCAGGCGGCCAGCGCAGCTTGGAAATTGTCGCAGACATGAAAAAAGAGTTCCTCCCTCGAAAAATCGGTTTTTATCTTGAATAGTATAGCAAACAATGGGGCAGGCGTCCAGCCATGGCGGCGGTAAAAATGCAAAATGTCCCGCCGCATTCAAAGCGGATGGGACATTTTGAACTGAATATTACTTATTGGAATTTTCTGCACGGGCCGCTTTGCGCTTTTGCGCCATGGCTTTGTTGGCACTGATGCGGGCGGCGTCCGGGTTGGGAGCCTCCGGGGTCAGGCGCAGCAGGCAGCTGCCCATGGCAGGCAGGTCCAGGGCGAGGGTGTAGTCCCGGCCATACACGCCGCCATCGGTGGTGTGGTGGCTGGTTTTGTGCCGGCCCTTCAGTGCGCCGCCCCAGGCGGCGGCTTCGGTGTTCAGCAGCTCTTCGGCCCCGCAGGGGAACTTGAGGTACAGCGGGAACTTTTTGTGGGCGTGGTCCTGGGTGTTCATCACGCACAGCAGGTTCTGGCCCCGGCCCTTGCGCAGCCAGGCATACACGCCCTCGGTGCGGCTCTCGCAGGCCACCCACTCAAAGCAGTCCGGGTTGTACTCCCCGTCAAACAGGGCAGGCTCGGTGGCGTAGATCAGGCTCAGGTGGGCAAAATACTTCTGGAAGGCATCGTGGAAGGGGTATTTGAGCAGGTCCCAGTCCAGTTCGCGCTTTTCGTCCCACTCCCGGAAGTGCCCCAGCTCGTTGCCCATAAAGTTGAGTTTTTTGCCCGGGTGCATGTACATATAAAAATAGAGGGTGCGCAGCTGGGCGCATTTTTCGGTATAGGTGCCCCAGAGCTTGTCAACAATGGTCTTTTTGCCGTGCACCACCTCATCGTGGCTCAGCGCCAGCAGATACAGCTCGTTGTAGAAGTAATGCATACTGAACACGATCTTGCCGTAGGCGTCCGGCCGCTCGCCGAAGGGGGTGGCAAAGTAGTCCAGGGTGTCGTGCATCCAGCCCATGTCCCACTTGTAGTCAAAGCCCACGCCATCGTAGCGGGTGGGGGCAGTGACCTTGAGGAAGTTGGTGGAGTCCTCGGCCATGTAAATGCCGGTGGGCCAGCGCTTGTTCAGGCCGTGGTTCAAGCTGCGCAGAAAGTTCACGGCACCTTCGTTCACGCCGCGGCTGGGGTCGCCCTGCCAGTACAGCGCCCGGGAAATGGCGTCCATGCGGATGCCATCGCAGTGGTACACGTCCATCCACAGCCCGGCGGCGCTGCTCAGAAAGCTGCATACCTCCCGGCGGTAGTAGTTGAAGTTGCAGGTGCCCCACTCGCTGTGGCCCACATCGCTGTCGTACTCGTACAGGTGGGTGCCGTCAAAGTTGGCAAGAGCGTCGGCGTTGGCCGCAAAGTGGACGGGCACAAAATCCATGATGACGCCAATGCCCATCCGGT
>CAVIXY010000112.1:0-6695 GCA_963646665.1 Bacteroides sp. CAG:545 | reverse complement strand
AGGAAGCTGCCGATGCCCTGCGCCAGAAGCAGCACGATGCCGATGTAGCCCTTGCCGAAAAGCTGCAGGACTACGTGGACCGCAACCTTGTGCGCGCATCCACCACCAAAATGGCCCAGAGCCGCCGCAAGCAGCTGGAAAAGCTGGAGATCACCGAGGCCCCGAAGGACGAGACCAACCAGCTGAAGTTTCGCTTTGAATATGACGTAGAGCCGTGGAATGAGCTGGTGATGCTCAAGAATCTGACCATCAGGATCGGGGACCGCACCCTGCTGGAACCTTTTACCTACACGGTGTGCCGGGGTCAGCGGCTGATCATTGCCGGCCCCAATGGCGCGGGCAAATCCACCCTGATGCAGGTGCTGGACGGCAAGCGCCGTCCCTCCGGCGGTATGGTGCGGCTGGGCACCGGGGCCAGACCCAGCATTTTTGCCCAGCAGCAGAACCGTCTGGGGCAGGGCAGGGTCATTGATGTGATCTGGAACAAGTACCCCCGCATGACCGAGCTGGAAGTGCGCAGCCATCTGGCCAAGCTGGGCTTCCGGGGCGAGACGGTGTTCAAACCCTGCGAGGCGTTGTCCGGCGGCGAGCTGGCCCGCCTGCGTTTTGCGGAGATCGTGCTGGAACGGCCCAACCTGCTGTTCCTGGACGAGCCGACCAACCACCTGGACATTTACACCCGTGAAAACCTGACCGAGGCCCTGATGGCCTACACCGGCACCCTGCTGCTGGTGACCCATGACCGCCACCTGATGAACAGCCTGGCCTGCCCGATCCTGTATCTGGAGGATGGCAAGGCTGTGCTCTATCCCAGCTACGATGCCCTGATGGGCCGCGCTGCGCCGGTGCAGGCCGTGCAGAAGGACGCCGAGCCGGCCAAGGCGGGCTATGGCAAGGAGCAGCGCCGCCGCCGCGCAGAGCTGCGCGCCAAGATCAAGGCCTGCGAGGACGAAATGGAAGCCTGCGGGGCCAGAGAAGTGGAGCTGGACAACGAGATCAACTCCCCGGAGGTGTACAACGACCCGGACCTGCTGCGCCAGAAGAGCGATGAGCTGAGCGACCTGCGCTTCCACCAGGAAGAGCTGTTTGCCGCCTGGGAAGCCGCTATGGAAGAGCAGGAAGCCTACGAGCAGGCGGAAGGATAAAGGAGCGTGCCGCATGGCAAAAAATCATCGCAGTTATGAAAAAACACGGCACATTGCCCTGTCCGGCCTGCTGTTCGCACTGGCTATGGCGCTGTCTTTTATCGAAGGCACGCTGGTTATTCCGGGGCTTCTGCCGGGCATGAAGCTGGGCCTGGCCAACATTGTGGTCATGTACGCCCTGTTTTTTATGGGGCCGAAGCAGGCACTGGTGCTGGACGTGCTCAAAGCACTGTTCGTTTTTTTGGTGTCCGGTTTCACGGCAGGGTTCCTCTCGCTGTGCGGCGGCCTGCTGTCGCTGCTGGTCATGGCCGTGCTGTATTATGTTGTGCCGGTGCGTCCCACCTGGTTTATTCTTTCGGTGTGCGGTGCGCTGGCCCACAATGTGGGGCAGCTGCTGGGAGCCGGGGTGATCATTTCCTCGTCCCTGTCATTGTATTATGCGCCGGTCATGCTGGTGCTGGGCCTTGTGATGGGTGCGCTGACCTCCATCACGCTCAAGGCGCTGCTGCCTGCGCTGGGCTGCTTGGGCTTCAATATCCACGAAAACCGGGGAGAGGACTGAAAAGCCTGTAACAGTTGCATTTTGGCTGGAAATCAGTATAATAAGGGAACAACCCACTCTATTTATGGATTCCCTATCTTGCATGGCTGCCGTATCGGGAAAGTGGATGGCAGCCGGGAGGTGTTTGCATCATGTCTGAAAAAGTTACGATCAAGGCAGAGCGCCGTGCGCTGCATCTGCCCACCATCGCCCTGCGCGGGCTGGTCGTTTTTCCCAACAACCTGGTCCATTTTGAGGTGGGCCGCGAAAAGAGCATTGCCGCTGTGGAGTGGGCAATGGCCAACAATTCCAATGTGTTCCTAGTGGCGCAGAAGGAAATGGAGACCAGCGACCCCACCCAGCAGGATCTGTATGCCTACGGCGTTGTGGCCGAGGTCAAGCAGGTGCTGCGCGTCTCGGACGACCTGGTCAAGGTGCTGGTGGAGGGCAAATACCGTGCAAAGCTGACGGAGCTGGATGCATCCGGCGATTTTCTGCTGGCACAGGTGCGCCCGGCCCCGGTGCGGGCCGCAAAGCCGGAAGAAGCTGTGGAAACCGAAGCACTGCTGCGTGCCCTGAAGAGCGGCTTTGACGAATATCTTGGCATGAACCCGCGCCTTGCAAAGGACGTGGTGTTTGCCATTGTGTCCAGCGATGATCCGGTATACCTGAGCGAATACATGCCGGCCAACCTGCTGTTCCGCTACGAGGACAAGCAGGCGGTGATGAATGAGAACACCCTCAACGGCCGCCTGCAGCGCCTGGTGGAGATGCTGCAGCGCGAGTGCCAGGTGATGAAGATCGAAAAGGAGATTGCGGACAAGGTCAACGAGTCTATGGACAAGAACCAGCGCGATTACTACCTGCACGAGCAGCTGCACATCATCAGCGATGAGCTGGGCGAGGGGGACGACACCCACGCCGAAGCAGATGAGTACCGCCGCAAGATCACGGCGCTGCATCTGGCTGAAGACAGCGAGAAAAAGCTGCTCAAAGAGGTAGACCGCCTGTCCAAGATGCAGGGCAGCAACCAGGAAGCTACGGTCATCCGCACCTATCTGGACACCTGCCTGGATCTGCCCTGGAACAACTTTACCGTGGACGATCTGGACATCAGCCGCGCCCAGCAGATTCTGGACCGCGATCACTACGGCCTGAAAAAGGTCAAGGACCGCATTCTGGAAACGCTGGCTGTGCGCAAGCTGGCACCGGATGTCAAGGCACAGATCATCTGCCTGGTCGGCCCTCCGGGCGTGGGCAAAACCAGCATTGCACGTTCCATCGCCGAAAGTTTGGGCCGCAAGTACGTGCGCATCAGCCTGGGCGGCGTGCGGGATGAGGCCGAGATCCGCGGCCACCGCCGCACCTACATCGGTGCCATGCCCGGCAAGATCATCAATGCCATGATCACTGCCAAAACGTCCAACCCCCTCATGCTGCTGGACGAGATCGACAAGCTGGCAGGCGATTTCCGGGGCGACCCGGCAGCAGCCCTGCTGGAAGCGCTGGACCCGGAGCAGAACAGCACCTTCAACGATCACTTCATCGACATCCCGTTTGATCTGAGCCACGTGCTCTTTATCACCACGGCAAACGATCTGGGCAGCATTCCCGGCCCCCTGCGTGACCGCATGGACGTCATCGAGCTGCCCAGCTACACCCGTGTGGAAAAATACAACATTGCCCGCAAGCACCTGCTGCTCAAGCAGCTCAAGGCCTGCGGCCTGACCGGCAAGGTCACCCTGAGCCAGAGCGCCCTCTATGGCATCATTGACGGCTACACCCGTGAAGCCGGCGTGCGCAACCTGGAGCGCACCATCACCAGTGTGCTGCGCAAGTGTGCCCGCAAAATCGCATCCGGCGAGGCGGAAAGCGTATCCGTTACCGGCACCATGCTGGAAGAACTGCTTGGCCCCCGCTTTGTCAAGCCGGACTTCCTCAACCGCACCAATGCCGTCGGCATTGCCAACGGCCTGGCCTGGACCAGTGTGGGCGGCGAGACCCTGCCCATCGAAGTGCAGGCCATTGACAATGGCAGCGGCAAGATCACCGTCACCGGTTCGCTGGGCGATGTGATGAAGGAAAGCGCCCAGCTGGCCATCACCTGGGTGCGCGTTCACGCTGCGGAATATGGCATCGACCCCGAGCGGCTCAAGAAGTGCGATCTGCACATCCACGCTCCGGAGGGCGCTGTGCCCAAGGACGGCCCGTCCGCCGGTGTCACCCTGACCACGGCGCTGGTGTCCTGCCTGTCCGGCATCCGGGTGCGCGGCGATGTGGCCATGACCGGTGAGATCACCCTGCATGGCAACGTGCTGCCCATTGGCGGCCTGAGCGAAAAGAGCATGGCGGCTTACCGCGAGGGTATGAAAACCGTGCTGATCCCCAAGGACAACGAGCCGGACCTGTACGAAGTGGACGAAGAAGTGAAGAAGAACCTGACCTTCCTGCCCATGTCCAACCTGACCCAGGTGCTGAACGCCGCTCTGCTCAAGCCGCAGAGCACCAAAAAGGCAAAGGCCCCGGCCAGCCGCACGCACGCAAAGAAGAAAACGGCAGAGAACGCCATTGTTCCGCCTGCAGCTGATAAGCAGCAGCCCGGCGCTGTGTGCTGAGGGGAGGAGAGGAAAGCTCCATGATTTTCAATAAAGCTGATTTTATTGCCAGCTATGGCATTTCCAGCCAGCTGCCGGAGAGTGACCGCCCGGAGCTTAGCTTTTCGGGGCGGTCCAATGTGGGCAAGTCCAGCCTGATCAACAAGCTGTGCAGCCGCAAAAATCTGGCCCGCGTGTCCAGCACGCCGGGCAAGACAGCCACCATCAATTTTTATGCGGTGGACGACTGCTACTTTGTGGATCTGCCGGGCTACGGCTATGCCAAGGTGAGCAACGTAGACCGGGAGCGCTGGGATGACCTCATCAACAGCTACTTCGAGGCCCAGCGCCACCACACCCTGCTGGTGCAGCTGCTGGACTGCCGCCATGCACCCAGCGCAGATGATCTGCAGATGCTGCGCTACCTGCATTATCATCAGATCCCCTATGTGGTGGCTTTGACCAAGGCCGATAAGCTCAAAAAAAGCCAGCTGGCCAAGACGCTGGAAGAGTTTGAGAACCTCTGCCGCCCCTACGGCTGCCAGAAAGTGGTGCTGACCAGCGGCGAGAACGGCTACGGCATCCCGGAACTGCAGGCCGTGCTCAATGCAGCTGTGGCAGCCGAGAGCGAGGAAGCGGAGTAACACCATGGCTTACAACGAATTTGCCTACTTCTACGATGAATTCAACGGGGAAGCCGACTACGATGCCCTGTATGCTCACATCCATGAAAAGCTGGAAGCGCACGGCATACACGATGGCATCCTGGCTGACCTAGGCTGCGGCACCGGCGAGCTGACCCTGATGCTGACCCAGGCGGGCTACGATATGATCGGCATTGATCAGTCGGAAGAAATGCTCTGCGTGGTGCGGGATAAGGCCGAGCAACTGGGCTTGTCCGGCAAGCTTCTGCTGCTCCGGCAGGATCTGCTCAAGCTGGACCTGTATGGGACCATCCGCGGTGCAGTGTCCACGTTTGACACCTTCAACCATATCCCGGATCTGGATACCGCCATTGCCAATGCGGGCTTTTTTATGGAAAAGGGCGGGGTGTTCCTGTTTGATATGAACACCCCCTACAAGCATCAGAATGTGCTGGGCGAAAACGAGTTTACCTTTGAAGAAGAGGATGCCTCCTGCGTCTGGCGCAACCACTACAATGCAGCCGACCGCAAGGTGGAGATTACCGTGGATATTGACTACCACGAGACAGGGGAGCACTTCCACGAGGAATTCTGTGAGTACACCTATGATCTGGATGCCATCCGCACCGCACTGGAAAAGCACGGCTTTGCGCTGGAAAGCGTCTGCGATGGTGAGACCTTTGGCCCGCTGACCGAAGAAAGTCAGCGCTATTTCTTCTGTGCGGTCAAGCAGTATACACAATTGGAGGGATGATCCTATGGCAAATCTGATTCGCGGCCTGTCGGAAAACGGCGGCGTTGTGTTCTGTGGAGTGGACTCCACCAACATCGTGCGCAAAGCCGAGCAGCTGCACACCACCAGCGCCACCTGCAGTGCGGCACTGGGCCGCCTGCTTACCGGTGCATCGCTAATGGGAGCCATGCTCAAGGATGACCGGGATCAGGTCACCCTGCGTGTTCAGGGCGGCGGCCCCGCCGGTGTGCTTCTTGCCTGCACCGATGGAACCGGCAACGTGAAGGGCTGCATTGACAACCCGCTGGTGGAGCTGCCCGCCAAAGCCAACGGTCACCTGGATGTGGGCGGTGCCGTGGGCCGGGACGGTGTGCTTACCGTCATCCGTGACAACCGTCTGCAGAAGGAACCTACCATCGGCCAGGTGCCGCTGGTGTCCGGCGAAATTGCCGAGGACCTGACCAGCTACTATGCCGTCAGCGAGCAGGTGCCCACAGTGTGTGCGCTGGGTGTGCTGGTGGATAAAGACCTGTCCATCCTGTGCGCAGGCGGCTATCTGCTGCAGCTGCTGCCGGGCGCAACGGACGAAGAAATTGATGCGCTGGAAAAGAACATTGCGGCCATGCCGTCTGTCACCGAGATGCTGCGTGCCGGCAAGACTCCCAAGGATATGATGGAGCTTGCCATGGATGGGTTTGCTCCGCAGGTGCTGGACGAGCGCACGGTGGAGTACCAGTGCGACTGCAGTGCCGAGCGCACCAAAGGAATGCTCTTCAGCCTGGGCCGCAAGGAGCTGGTAAAGATGCGGGACGAGGACCCGCACTGTGAGGTGGTATGCCACTTCTGCCACACCAAATATCAGTTTGACCTGAACGACCTGCTGGCGGAATACGATGCACAGGCCGCGCAGGCACAGGCTGCTCCTGCAGAATAAGGCACAATGGAATATAAAAAGCAGCCCCGGCAGGGAAGCGCACGCCGCTTGATATGTACCCCTAATACTGGACACCCAGTATTGGGGGTATTTTTATGCGCTAC
>CAVIXY010000111.1:0-6834 GCA_963646665.1 Bacteroides sp. CAG:545 | reverse complement strand
TCGTTGCGGGCATCGTCCTTGGAGGCATCGCCGGTGTCACGGCCAAAGTAATCGGGGTCGGCCTCTTCGCCTTCCACCAGTTCCTTCTGGGCATCGGTCAGGGCGTCCCAGGCAGCCTTGGCGGCGGCGCACTGCTCATCGGTGTTGTCGTTGCGCTCCTGCACGTAGATGGCATCAATCAGGTCTGCCACGTTCTTTGCAGCCAATTCGTCCGCCTCCTCACTGGAAACTTCGCTGCTGGCAGCGGCAGAACTTGCCGTGCTGGATGCAGCAGTGCTGGATGCAGCCCCGCCGCAGCCGGTGAGCACACCGGCGCACAGAGCCAGTGCGGTGAGAGCGGCCGCAGCCTTGTGAATGTTACGCATTCTCATGTTTGTGTGATCCTTTCCCTTGTTAAAAAATAGCGTACTGCACCGAACAGGCTTGAACCGGGAAGGAAGGCCTGCAAAACAAAAAAGAGCCTTTTTGCCCGCGAAAACGGCAGCGCAAAAAGACCCTTTGGAGTTCCTCAGGCTTTTTGGTACAACCAATTCCTCGTGATCTGGGGCCAACGCCCCCGTACCCCCTGCAGGCAGGTCTCCTGGCTGAAAGCTCCACGCTGCCCGCCGCCTTCCCAAAGCAACGCTTCAGTGACCGGTGCCCGAAGCACCCGGGCGGACAACTCCCTTATCACAGTGACGAGATCGTGCGGGACTTGCACCCGCTTCCCTTTTAACGTTCCCACCCGTTTCCGGGCAGAACGCACCTGCTGGTTTCTGTTCAGTTCAGGAGAGAGTATAGCACACCCACCGGCAAAAGGCAAGAAAAGAGTTTGCCGCCGTCAAAAGATTTTCCGCAGACGCCAAAAAGGGCAGGTACAAAAGCACCTGCCCTTTTTGTTTATGGGGATCTTATCATTTTCCCTGCTGCCCGGCAGGCCCCTGCACGGCCCGCCGGACGCCGATGGTTTTAATGCCTGCTCAGCCCAGAACGGCCGTGAACAGGTCATCGTCATGATGGTAGGCAATGCGGCTGTCCTGCTCAAAGATCATTGCCGCGCCGGTATCATTCGTGAACGCAGGCCATGTCACCATACCCTTGTGGTTCGGGTTGCCGGTGTGTGCAAAAGCAGACCATGCGCCCAGCATGATGCTTTCCAGCTTATGGCCTTCCTTGGTTGCACCGTTGGCCGTGCCATGCTTGGAAATGTTGCCGAACACAAACGGCAGATCCGAGCAGTGCCAGGGCAGCAGACCGCCCATGACCGGCATCTCGTAGGCAAACACATAGTTGTAAACCGGCGCATCCTGCTGCGAGCGCTTTTTCAGGATCGCCTTGGTGTCCTGACGGTAACCGGTCAGTGCCACGTACAGAGCATCCACGATGGGCTTTTCCGGATAAGCCTTGCGGAAAGCCGCCACCACGGCATCCTTCTTGTCGCCGTACTTTTCGGTCAGCTTGGCATCCACCGTGGCCTCGTCCCAGCTGTTCTTGTAGAAGTCGGTGCCGCTGAGCAGGCCGAATGCATTGGTGGTCATCTCTGCAAAGACGGAGCCGATGATCATGGGAATGTTGTTGCCCTGTGCCGGCACGCCGTTTGCCGTCCAGATGTTCTCGGGCAGGCAGTCGCCGTCAATGACCGGGTACCAGCCCACCGAGTGGCCCAGCTGCTCCTTGGCTTTGCTCATGGCCGCATCGGCAGCCAGACGCAGCTTGTCGTATTCCACTGCCGCCAGTGCGGGAACATCGCCTTCTGCAATGCCCAGTTCCGCAAAAGTCAGCTTGGCCACCAGGCGTGCATCGGACTGTGCGTTGCCGGAAGGACCGCCGGACTGCACGATGCACTTGTGGAACAGGCCTTCGGCCTTCGGCATGGCCAGCAGGTTCAGGATCTTGCGGCCGCCGCCGGACTGGCCAAAGATGGTCACGTTGCCGGGGTCGCCGCCGAAGCGTGCAATGTTGTCCCGCACCCACTGCAGCGCAGCGATGATGTCCAGCATACCGGAGTTGCCGCTGTAGCGGTATTTTTCGCCGTAGGCCGACACATCCAGGAAGCCCAGGCTGTTCAGGCGGTGGTTAATGCTGACAACCACCACATCGCCTTCCTTGCACAGATTGTGGCCTTCGTAGCAGGGCTGCTCAATGCAGCTGCCGGTCGAATAGCCGCCGCCGTGGATCCAGAACATAACCGGCTTTTTGGCGGTCACATCTGCCGACCATACGTTCAGCTTCTGGCAGTTCTCGTCCATGGGCCAGAACACGTGGGGATTCAGGATGTCCGCGTCGCTTACGGTCATCGGCTCCTGCGGGCACATGCCGCCGTAGATCACGCAGTTGCGGATGCCCTGCCAGGCAGCCGGTGCCTGGGGCTGCTCAAAACGGGCAGCCTGGGCATACGGCACACCGCGGAAGGTGTAAATGCCGTTGTCGATGAAGCCGCGGATCTTGCCTGCGGTGGTTTCCACCACCGGAGAATCCGGGGTAAAGACAACTTCCGGCGTGGTGTTGAACACCTTGCTGATGCAGTTTTCCTCTTCCTGCTCAGAGGATGCGGCAAATGCGGGCACGCCCAGCGAAGCCACGGCAGCAGCCAGTGCGCTTGCCTTCAGAAAATCACGGCGGCCAATGTTGAAACCCTGTGCACTCATAATCATTTCCCTTTCATTTCTGTTCTGCGGCTCATTCCGCAGTTCCTTCTTATCAATGGGGTGAATGTTCGTGTTTTTCCGTGAGGGAGCCTGATTCAGTTTTTAAAAAAGGACGCCCCGTTTTTCTGTACAAGCGGGGCATCCGATGGAACAATTTCTTCGCTTACTTCTTGGCCTTTGCCGGCTCGTCAGAGTAGGTGAAGTAGACAGCCACGAATGCCAGGACAACTGCCAGCAGAGAGACCACGATAGAAACGATCATGCCGGAGATGTCGTTGGTGATGGTGTTGATGTAGGCGGTGTAGCCGAACACGCCGGTACCTGCCTGGGTGTAAGAGGTCACGTGGAATGCCATGAGGATGGCACCGGTGATGGCACCCACCACACAGGTGATGATGAAGGGCTTCTTCTTAGGCAGGGTCAGGCCGTAGATAGCCGGCTCGGTAACGCCTGCAATGCCGGAGATCAGAGCGGGGATGCACAGGCTCTTGGTCTTGGCGTTCTTGGTCTTGAGCCAGATGGCCAGCACGGCACCGCACTGTGCAAAGGTGCAGCCAAAGAAGCCGGTCAGGAAGGTGGAGCAGCCATTGGTAGCCATATCGTTCAGCATCAGAGGAACCAGTGCCCAGTGCAGGCCGAACATGACCAGCACCTGCCACAGTGCACCCACCAGAGCGCCCAGCAGGATGCCGCTGACGTTTGCGATGGTGTTGAAGAAGATGCCCAGGCCATCGCTCAGCAGAGAGGCGATGGGTCCGATGACCCACAGGGTCAGCACAAAGGTGACGCCGCAGGTGATCAGCGGCACGAAGAACAGCTTGCAGGAATCGGGAATGAACTTCTTATACTTCTTCTCGAACCAGGCTGCGAATGCGATGGAGCAGATGATGGGGATCACGCTGGAAGCATAGCTGCCGGAAGAGGGCAGGATGACCGGAATGCCAAACACGTTGGAAACATCCATGCCGGAAGAAGCGGACATGTAGGGGTACAGCAGGCCTGCGCCGATGACCATGCCTTCCAGCTCCGGCAGGCCGAACTTCTTGGAAGCGGTGTAGGCCAGCAGCATGGGCATGAAGTAGAAGAAGCTGTCGCCCAGAGAGTACAGCACGTTGTAGGTACCGCTGGCGCTGTCCAGCACGCCAATAGCTACGAACAGGGCCAGAACGCCCTTGATGATACCGGTAGCGGCCAGCACACCCAGGCACGGGGTGAACACGCTGGTCACGATGCTGACGAATGCGTTGAAGATGTTGGTCTTTTCCTTGGGTTTGTCAGCCTCTTCCACGGCGTTGCCGTCATCGTCCACAGCACCGCCCGGGGTGATGTGGCCCACGGCGCACACAGCATCGTACACATCAGCCACCTGCTGGCCGATGACCACCATGTACTGGCCGCCGGACTGGATAACGGTCACAACGCCATCGGTTTCTTTCAGAATATCTGTATTTGCCTGGCTCTCGTCCTTCAGCTTGAAGCGCAGACGGGTCATGCAGTGAGTCACCGAAATGATATTGCTCTTGCCGCCGACATTCTGGATGATAATGCGGGCAAGGCCATCGTATTTACTTGCCATAAGTAGATTCTCCTTCTTACTTTCCTGGTATGCCTGCTCGGTCAGTTCAAGGCGCAGCCGGCCATTCTGCAGGCTGACTGCCGCTACAAACGGCAGTGCCGCCAGCGCCGCAGTGTCTGCCAGGCTTTCGTCCTTGAGCGTTGCGGAGATCCGGTTCCCGCGCCGGGTCAAGGCTGCAATGTTCTCGCCGCCCCCCACCAGGGGGTAAACCGGGGCCAACAGGTCCAGTGGTCTGTTGTCGTGCAAAATGCTTTGCTCTCCTTTCCGGGTAAGCAGCAGGGGTTCTCGTATACTGCTTATATAACACACCGCCCTCGCGCGCCGGACGGCGGATATACCTACAAAACAAAAGTCACCCATCCATCTGCATAATACAAGCCCATGTCTTTCTCGGACCGTTTCTGCTCGATGATCTGGGTGACGCCCCGCAAGCTGTGTGCGGGTAACGATCCGAAATGATCGAAAATTTTCAATTCTGCTCCGCGCGGCGCTCTGCGCACACACGGTGGATATGAATGATCAGGTACAGCTGCTCTTCCTTGCTGCAGGTCCAGCCGTAGGTGTTCTGCAAAAAGAAATCAATCTGCTGCACGCAGGCGTAAATATCGGGGTATTCCCTGCGCATGGTCATGAACATGGTATCCATGGCATTGTCGGAATTCAGCGGCTTGCCGCGCATCATGCGCTGCACCAGATACCGCAGATGCATGGCAAAGCGGGAAAAACTGAAGTTGTCTTTGTCCAGCTTGATGCACATTGCCTTTTCCACAAGATCAGAGATCTCAGAAATGACCTTGGCCGTCAGGATGGTGGAATGCATATTTCCCACTTCATTCTCAGCCGTGATGATGTGCATGGCAATGCTCACCGTCTCACTTTCCGGCAGGGTAACACCCAGCGTGCGGCACAGCGTGTGCAGGCCCTCTTTGGCAATGGCGTATTCCTGCGGGTAGAGGTGCTTGATATCATAAGCCAGCGGCACGCGGACATCCAGTCCATCGCGGCTGCGCTGAATGGCAAAGTTCAGGTGATCGGCCAGGGCATAGGTCAGGTTGGAATTGAGCGAGCAGCTCAGCTCCTCGCGGGCCGTATCGGCAATGTCGTCCGCCGCCAGAAAAACGGCCTCGGGCACATCCCGCAGCAGGTCGAAATACTTTTCGTTGACATCGTAGAAGGTGCGCTGGACGTTTGTCAGGTCGGTGAGCTCATAGGGCATGGCCGGAAAGCCGATCCCCTTGCCGAATACCACCAGTTCACGTCCTTTTGCATCGCGGGCAAGTGCGACATTATTGTTGATCTTCTTGAAAACTTCCATCGTTCTTCTTGCCCCGCACGCAAAAAATAAACTCCCCCAGGCGAAAACTTATAGTACCATCACATTCCAAACCGATTTGAGCATGTAAGTGTACAAGTAATGCCTCACAGGAGAGTAACAATCTTGTGTAATTATAATACCGCATCCGGGCTGAATTGTCCATACGACTTTTTTACAAAAAAATCACGCCCGGTTTGTGGATTTCGACCAACGCTTTTTTACACCGCAAAAAGCCCCCCGGATGCACCGGAGGGCTTTCTGCATGGTTTTGGAATCGGTTTTACAAGAAGAGTTTATGGATAGGAGGAAAACACAAGAAGGATCGGCGCTTTTTGCAGCAAACGCCGGGTTTATTCGCCGCGCACAGCGGCAAAGCCTGCTTCCAGATCGGCCAGGATATCGTCAATGTGCTCGGTGCCGATGGACAGACGGATGGTGTTCTGATAGATTTGCTGCTCGGCCAGCTCCTCATCGGTCAGCTGGCTGTGGGTGGTGGAAGCCGGGTGGATAACCAGGCTCTTCACGTCAGCAACGTTGGCCAGCAGGGAGAACACTTTCAGGTTGTCGATGAACTTGAAGGCTTCCTCGCGGCCGCCCTTGATGTTGAAGGTAAAGATGGAAGCACCGCCGTTGGGGAAGTACTTCTCATACAGGGCGTGGTCCGGGTGATCCGGCAGAGAGGGGTGGTTGACCTTTTCCACCTGCGGGTGGTTGGCCAGGAACTCCACCACCTTCTTGGTGTTCTCCACATGGCGCTCAATGCGCAGGCTCAGGGTCTCGGTGCCCTGCAGCAGCAGGAAGGCGTTGAACGGAGAAATGGTGGCGCCGGTATCACGCAGCAGAATGGCGCGGATGTAGGTGACAAAGGCAGCGGGGCCTGCAGCATCGGCAAAGGACACGCCGTGGTAGCTGGGGTTGGGGTCAGCAATGTTGCCGTACTTGCCGCTGGCCTTCCAGTCGAACTTGCCGCTGTCCACAATGATGCCGCCCAGGGTGGTGCCGTGGCCGCCGATGAACTTGGTGGCGGAGTGCACCACGATGTCTGCGCCGTACTCGATGGGACGGATCAGGTACGGGGTGCCGAAGGTGTTGTCGATGACCAGCGGCAGGCCGTGCTTGTGTGCAATGGCTGCAATGGCCTCAATGTCGGGAATATCGCTGTTGGGGTTGCCCAGGGTCTCCAGGTAAACTACCTTGGTGTTGGGCTGGATGGCGTTTTCCACCTCTTCCAGGTTGTGGGCATCCACAAAGGTGGTGGTAACGCCGAACTGGGTCAGGGTGTGCTCCAGCAGGTTGTAGCTGCCGCCGTAGATGGT
>CAVIXY010000110.1:0-6845 GCA_963646665.1 Bacteroides sp. CAG:545 | reverse complement strand
GCACACTGGAAGCCACTGCCCCGAAAAACAAGGTGGAGCAGATGGACTTTGATGCCCTGCAGGAGTACAATTCTCCAGCAGTGCCCAGCGAAATGATGGAAAAACTGGAAGCGGTGGATGTGGAGACCCTGACCCCCATCGAAGCACTGAACTTCCTGTACGAACTCAAAAAGACATTGAAGGGCAGCCTGAACGGCTGACCGGTTCCGAATAACCGACAAGGGAGGGAACATTATGGCAGTGATCCATGTTCTGGACAAACACACCGCAGAGCTGATTGCCGCCGGCGAGGTCGTGGAGCGGCCAGCCAGCGTGGTCAAGGAGCTGCTGGAAAACTCCATTGACGCCGGTGCAACGCAGATCACCGTAAGCATCGAGTCCGGCGGCGTCAAGCTGATCGAGATCAGCGACAACGGCACCGGCATTGAAGCGGAATACATTTCCACGGCGTTTATCCGCCATGCTACCAGCAAGATCCAGACCCCGGACGACCTGATCAGCATTCATACCCTGGGCTTCCGCGGCGAAGCATTGGCTTCCATTGCCAGTGTGGCCCGCGTGGAGCTGGTTACCCGCACCGAGGTGGACGAGTTTGCCACGGTGTACCGCATTGAAGGCGGGGAAGAGGTTTCCAGGGAGCCGGGAGCCAGAGCGGTGGGCACCACCATCCGGGTGCGGGACCTGTTCTACAACACCCCCGCCCGTATGAAATTCCTCAAAAAGGATTCCAGCGAGGGTATCTTTGTGGCGGATAACGTGGCCCATGTGGCCCTCAGCCACCCGGAAGTCAGCGTCAAGTTCATCCGGGAAGGCAAGCTGCAGTATGTCACCCCCGGGGATGGCCAGCTGCGGGGAGCCGCCTATGCCGTGCTGGGCCGGGAGTTCAGCCGCGACCTTGTGGAGGTGGAAAACCAGGAAGGTGTTTACCACATCCAGGGGCTGATCACACCGCCCAAGAGCTGCCGCGCCAGCCGCAGTATGCAGCATTTCTACATCAACGGCCGCTATGTGCGCAACCGCACTATGATGGCCGGTATGGAAATGGCATTCAAGGGCACCATGATGCAGGGCAAGTTCCCGGGCGGCATTCTGCTGCTGGAAATGCCGGCAGACCTGGTGGATGTCAACGTGCACCCGGCCAAGATCGAAGCCCGCTTTGCCCGGGCAAATGACGTGTTTGATGTGGTTTACCATGCCGTCAAGCTGGCGCTGGCCCAGCCCGGCACCGGAGAACGCCATTTTACCTTTGATGAGCCAAAAGAGAAGGCAAAAACCGAAAATTCGACAAATGACGATATCCTGACAGAAAACGCTGTAAAGAATAATAACTTTACAGGACTTTCCGCCATCATTCCTGGCCAGGCGGACCCCGGCACGCTGCCCAAAACCTCCCATGTGGAGCCTGCACCGGCTGCTCCGGCAAAAGCGGCACCTGCTCCGGCTCCCGTGCCGGAAGCTGCAGTGCATGCCGCCATGCCGCGCTGGAAAAGCGCATCGGCCGAAGAGGACCTGCTGGACCCGTTTGTGACCCTGCACAGCCCCAAGGCACCGCAGCCTGCCCCGGCCGAGCCGTTCCGCACCGCAGCCAGCGAAACGCAGCTGGATGTGGAACCTGCCATGGAAGAAACAAATGTTCATACAGCACAGGACCATATGGCTGCCTGGAATCCGGCCCCCAAGGCGGAACCTGCCCCAGAGCAGGAACCAGAACCGGCAGAGGAACTGCCTGCACCGGAACAGATGGGGTTTGATGTGCAGGTCGGCCCGGAACCGCTGCGCTATGTGGGCGAGGTGTTCCGCACCTACATTCTGGCCGAGCGCGGGGATGAGCTGTGCCTGATCGACAAGCACGCCGCCCACGAGCGCCAGCTGTACGAAAAGCTGGCTGCCAACTATGGCAATGTGCCCAGCCAGATGCTGCTGGAACCCACCGCCATTGACCTGTCGGCGGAAGAAAAGCAGGCCCTGCTGGACAATGTGCCCCTGCTGGAAAATGCGGGCCTGGAAATTGCGGACTTTGGCGGCAACACGGTGGTGCTGCGGGCGGTGCCTGCGGACGTGGAGCCGCAGAACGCTGAGAGCCTGCTGGTGGAAATTGCCAACAAGCTGATCCGCGGCGGACACGATGCCCTGAACGAGCACACCGAGTGGGTGCTGCATTCCATTTCCTGCCGGGCCGCCATCAAGGCAGGGGATAAGTCTAGCCCGCAGGAGCTGCTGGCTCTGGCCGAAAAGATTCTTTCCGGCGAGGTGCCGCCGTTCTGCCCGCATGGCCGCCCCTGCGTGCTCAAGTTGACCCGAAAGGAGCTGGAAAAGCAGTTTGGACGCCTTGTGTAAACACCCGGTGGTGGCAGTGGTAGGCCCCACCGCCACCGGCAAAACGGCCCTGGGCGTGGCCCTGGCCGAGCGCTTTGGCGGCGAGATCATCAGCGCCGACTCCATGCAGATCTATAAGGGCCTGGATGTGGGCACGGCCAAAGTGACCCCGGAAGAGACCCACGGCATCCCGCACTACGGGGTGGATATTCTGGAGCCGGACCAGCCGTTCAGTGTGGCAGATTTTACGGCCCTGGCCGGAACGCTGGAGCAGGAGATCACTGCCCGGGGGAAACTGCCCATTTTGGTGGGCGGCACCGGCCTTTACGTGCAGAGCTTTTTATATGGTGTGCGCTTTACCGCAGAAAAGGCACCGTCCGGCCTGCGGGAACAGCTGGCGGCGGAACTGGCTGAAAAAGGCGGCGCAGCAATGTATGCACAGCTGCAGGCCGTAGACCCGGAAGCTGCCGCTGCCATCCACCCCAACAATCAGGTGCGGGTACTGCGGGCGCTGGAACACTACCGCGCCACCGGCAGACGCCTGAGCGAGCAGAAGGCGGAGTCTCTGCCGGCAGAGCGGCCCTACCGCAGCCTGATCCTGGGGCTGGATTTTCCGGACCGTGCCCGGCTGTACCAGCGCATTGACACCCGGGTGGACCACATGCTGGAAAACGGCCTGCTGGCCGAGGCGGAAATCGTGTGGCGTAATCGCGAACGCTTCCGCACAGCGGCCCAGGCCATCGGATACAAAGAATTTTTTCCCTATTTTGAGCAGACGGCACCGCTGGATGCCTGCGCAGAAAAGCTCAAGCAGGCGTCCCGCAACTATGCCAAGCGGCAGCTGACCTGGTTCCGCCACATGGACGGCGTGGTCTGGCTGGACGCCGGTGCACCGGATGTGACTGCGCGTGCAGCGGATGCGGTGCAGCAATTTTTAGCAGAGAGGTGATCCATATGCCGGATAAGACCCGGAAGGAAGGCGGCCTGCCGCGTGCCCTCACGGTATCGGCGGGCGTGCTGGGTGTATTTTTGCTGCTGGCGGCGCTTTATGTGCTGTATCAGGCATGGCAGATCCTGTTTCCGCAGAACGTGTACGAAACGGCGCTGGCGGCAACGGTTTCCGAGACAGTATCGGCCGATGGCGTGCTGCTGTTTGACGAAAGCTATGTGCCCGGCAGCGGGAACCTGGGCTATCTTGTAGAGGACGGCGAGCGCGTTTCGGCGGGCACGGCGGTGGCAGAAGTGTACACCGATGGCTCCCAGGCGGTGCTGCGCCAGCAGCTGACCCAGCTCACGGAACAGATCGACCTGCTGCAGAAATCGCAGAACACTACCTCGCTTCAGCTGGACAACCTGCTCAAAGAGCGTGCAGCGGCCCTGTATGATATGATGGATGTGCTGGATGCCCAGGACTATGCAGAGGTGGATTCCGGCGCAAGCGAGTACCTGCTGGCCCAGAACAAGCTCTGGATCGTGACCGGGGATGCCGCAAACTTTACCGATCAGATCACGGCATTGTCCCAGCAGGCCCAGAGCGTGCAGGCCCAGCTGGGCACTCCCACCCAGATCACCGCCCCGCAGACCGGCTATTTTGTGCGGGCGTCCAGCAGCGGGCGGCTCAACGCCGGTGCGGCGGACATTCTGGCACAGGATGCTTCCCAGCTCAAGGCATATCTGGCTTCCGACCCGGAACTGAGCCTGGACGGCTGTGCAGGCAAGATCGTTTCCGGCTTTACCTGGCAGTATGTGGGGGTGTGCTCCGCCGAAGAAGGCGAAAAGCTTCTGGGCCAGGACGGCAAGCCCCTGCGCACCTCGGTGCAGATCCGTTTTCCGGGGCAGGCCGAAAATTCCTTCAAGGCATCGGTGTCCGAGGTGAACATTGATGCTGAAAACGATGTGGCCCGCTTTGTGCTGACCTGCAATGTCATCAACGGCGATGTGCTCAGCCTGAACCATGCCTCGGCGCAGATCACGGTGGGGGAGTACACCGGCCTGCGGATCCGGGCTTCGGCCGTCCACTATTTAAAGGAGGACGGCACCGAAGCGGAAGGCCAGGGTGAAAACTATGTGCCCGGTGTGTACGTCAAGTACGGCAACATTGCCCGCTTCTACAAAATCGACCCGGTGGACGAAGATCATCCGCTGATCACCCAGGGGGATTACATCCTTGTTTCGCCCAAGGGAACCGATGGTTCGGTCAGCGAGGTGCAGCTTTATGACGAAATCATTGTCTCCGGACAAAATTTGTATGATGGAAAGCTTTTGTAGTTATTGACAACGGCGGCAAAAAATCCGATAATAGTAAAAGCTATTTGCATTCTTTTGCAAAGTATGCCGGGTGGCTGGGCTGCCCGAATGAAAGGAGCAGATCGTATGTCTTTCTTTGACAGCATTAAAAAGGGCCTGATCGGTGAAGGTGATGAGTACGAGGATCAGTACATTGACGATGGCCCCCAGATGGTAAACAACAACAGCGGCCTCGGAATTGGTGCGGATGATGAAGAGGATGATCCTGCAGAGGGCACTGCCAGCAAGAAGAACAAGGTGGTCAACATCCATGCCACCACGCAGCTCAAGGTTGTGCTGGTCAAGCCGGAGCGCTTTGAGGATGCCAGCACCATTGCCGACCATCTGAACAACAAGCGCACGGTGGTGCTGAACCTGGAGTCCACCAACAAGGAAGTTTCCCGCCGCCTGGTGGACTTCCTGTCCGGTGTGGCATATGCCAACAACGGCCAGATCAAGCGCGTAGCTAACAGCACCTTTATCATTACCCCGTATAACGTAGACATTATGGGCGATCTGCTGGACGAGCTGGAGAACACCGGTGCGTTCTATTGATCCGGAACCCAAAGCAGCCCGCGGCTTCATTCCGGCGCGCAGCGATGAAGAGCGCTATCTGATGCGGCATGTGGAGGACCTGGCCCGTGTGGCACAGGCCCGCGGCATGGCACGGTACACCGCCTTTCTGAGCGACCGCGAGCAGGATCTTGCCCGCGCAGCCCTGGGCCGGGCCGGTGTGCAGGAGGGCTTCCGGTTTGACGGCGGCTGGCCGCAGGCGGAACGCCGGGTGCTCTGCATTGAGCCGGAGTACAGCTATCCGGAAAGCCCGGTGTGCTGCGTGAAGCTGCAGTGCCGTGCCCCGGCGGGGGCGGTGCTGCCGGCACACAAGGACTACCTGGGCAGCCTGATGGGCCTGAACCTGAAGCGGGAAGCGCTGGGCGACATTGTTCTGCCGCCGGACCAGCCCGGCACAGCGTATGTGTTTGCACTGGAACCGGCTGCAAAGCTGATCTGCCAGGAGCTGTTTCAGGCGGGCCGCACCGAGCTGACCACTGCCCTGCTTGCGCCGGACGAGGTGCCGCAGTTTGCCGCCGCCGAGCGGGAACTGCACACGGCAACGGTGTCCTCGCTGCGGCTGGACGCGGTGCTTTCGGCCATGCTGCACTGCAGCCGCGGGCAGGCCAGCGAGCTGATCGCGGCGGGCCGGGTGGAGATCAACCACCTGCCGGCGGAAAAAACGGCGGCCCCGGTGTATGAGGGCGATGTGTTCACCGTGCGCGGCAAAGGCCGCTTCGGGCTGACGGCATTGCCCGGAAAAAGCAAAAAAGACCGACTGATTATCGAGTATTTCCAATATTAAAAGCAATGGGAGGAACAAACTATGCTGACCCCGCAGGATGTCCGCTCTGTGCAATTTGAAAAGAACCTCCGCGGCTACCGCACCGAAGACGTGGACCGTTTTCTGGATAAGGTAGAGGAACAGCTCAAGCAGGACGATGAGCAGGCGGAGCAGCTCCGCAAGCAGATCGCCGACCTGACGGCTGAAAACCAGCGCCTGCACCGTGAACTGCAGAGCTATGAAGCGGACGGCGAAATGCTCAAGAGTGCGCTGATCAATGCACAGCGCATGGGTGAAAACGTCATCCGTGAAGCAAATCAGAAGGCAGAGGAGATCATTCACCGTGCCAACCTGCGCGGCGATGACATTATCCGCGATGCCAATGAGCTGCTGCAGAAGGCAAGTGACCGCGCCGATGAAATTGAGAGCGAGGCAAACGACAAGCGCATTGCCCAGGAGCGCGAGTATGACCGCGTGCGCCTGGAAGTGACCCGCTTCAAGTCTGAGGTGCTCAACCTGTACCGCAGCCATGTGGAGTCCCTGAGCCACCTGCCGGAGTTCCATAAAGACGCGCCCGACAGCGCTGCTGCAGAGGATGCGGCACCTGCGGACGAAAAGGCTGCCCCGGCTGCCCAGCCGGAGGCCGAGGCTGAGGCCCCTGCCGAAGAAGAAACCGAATCTGCCGCCGATGTTGATGACGACAAGGCGGCTGACAGCAGCGAGGATTTTTGGGAAAAAGATGAAAGCCAGCTCAAGCTGGACCCTCCCCCCGCTGATGCAAAGCCGGACGAGCCGGACTACGATGCCTTTCAGGGCGTCAAGTTCAGCGAGTAAGGCTGCCCGATAAGCAAAATAGAGGAGAGTGTAAACCATTGGCTAAGAACAAATCTCAGTACGACAGTACGCT
>CAVIXY010000109.1:0-7036 GCA_963646665.1 Bacteroides sp. CAG:545 | reverse complement strand
GGAGTTTCTCCGAGGACCGTCCGCTGGGGTGGGACCCTGTTGCCCGCAGGGCAATAGGGCGGGCGATGGAATGGCCCGATTCGTGTCCGAGGAGAAAGCTCCCAGCACACTGCTCTTACCACATACTTTGTATCCGATAGAATGTTCTATTTAAAATAAGGAGCGTGTTTTTATGACCCCGATGATCGTTGAGCATCCGCTGCTGCAGCACAAACTGAGCATTCTGCGCAACAAGCAGACCGGCACCAAGGAGTTCCGTGACCTCGTTGGCGAGATCGCAACTCTGCTGTGCTACGAAGCTACCCGCGACCTGCCGCTGGAAGAAGTTGAGATCGAGACCCCCATCACCATGGCAAAAACCAAGGTGCTGGCAGGCCGCAAGCTGGCCCTGGTGCCCATCCTGCGCGCCGGTATGGGTATGCTGGACGGTATGCTGACCCTGCTGCCCGCCGCAAAGGTCGGCTTCATCGGCCTGTACCGCGATGAGGAGACCCTGCAGCCTGTGGAATACTTCTGCAAGCTGCCCCAGGATATCGCCGAGCGCGATGTGCTGGTGCTGGACCCCATGCTGGCCACCGGCGGCAGCGCCATTGACGCCATTGCCCAGATCAAAAAGCACGGCGCAAAGCGCATCAAGTTCATTGGCCTGATCGCTGCTCCGGAAGGCATCAAGGCCCTGCACGAGGCACACCCCGATGTGGACATCTACCTCGGCGCACAGGACGACCACCTGAACGAGAACGGCTACATCGTGCCTGGCCTGGGCGATGCAGGCGACCGTATCTACGGCACCAAATAAGTTTTTTGCACACCGGCAGGGGCAGCTCACGCAGCTGCCCCTGTTTTTTGCTGCCCGCTGTATAAAATCTGTCCGGCTGCCGCACACTAAGGCCAGAAGCACGCGAGATACGATCAACAGATGGGAGCAACAACAATGGAACAGATCCGAAAGTTTTTGCAGGGCAAGGGCTTTGTGCTCGTGCTGGCGGCGTGCCTGGTGGCCGCTGCGGCAGCAGGTGTTTGGGCGGTGCGCGCCGTCCGCGAGGAATTGCAGCAGAACCGGACGGACTTGACCGCACCGGATTCCCGGCTCCCGGAGCAGGAACCGGATGTTGCAGAGGAGGAAGAACTATGGCTGGACCTGGAGGATTTGACCGAGGCCGCAAACAGTGTGGCAGATGTGCCGCAGCCCGCTTCCGGCGCATCGCCTGCGCCGAGTGCATCTTCTGGGCAGCCGTCTGGGTATGGTTCGGTGTCCGAACCCTCCGCCTTGCGCACGGAATCCGAACCTGCCGCCAGCTCAGCCGCGCCTGCCTCCGCGCAGCCGGTGCCGGGACGGGTGCTCAACGCCTACAGCGGGGATGAGCTGGTGTACAGCAAAACCCTGGGCGACTGGCGCACCCACAACGGGGTGGACTACGCCTGCGAGCAGGACGCAGCTGTGATGGCACCTGCGGCGGGCGAGGTGATCCGCGCTGAACAGGATGGCCGCTGGGGCGGCGTGGTGTGCATCGAGGACAGCACCGGGCGGCAGTGGCGGCTGTGCGGTGTGGCAGATGCCGCCGTGCAGCCGGGCGACACCGTGACGGTGGGGCAGATCCTGGGCAAAGCGGGCAGCATCAGCTGCGAATGCGCCGAGGAAAGCCACATCCACCTGGAAGTCAAAGAAGGGGAGCGTTACCTGGACCCGGCCCGTCTGCTGGGCTGAAAAACCAAAAGAGCCGCCTGCGGGCGGCTCTTTTTTGCGCGTCAGGCGCTGCGGTGGTGCAGCAGCATAAGCACGAGGACTGAAACCACCCCGGCCCCCAGCAGCACCCCGGCGGGGCAGGCGGAAAAATGCTCGAACAATCCGCCGTAGGCAGCCTGCCCGATGGGCTGGGTCAGGCAGGCCAGCACGGTGGTGCAGGCGGTTGCCCGTCCCAGCTGTGCCTGAGGAATCTCCCGCTGCAGCTTGGCAAAAAACCACACGTTAAACACCACGGCAGCGGCCATCACAGCAAAGCCCAAAGCCAGAATGCCGCTGTAAGCAAAAGAGGGGAGCAGCAGCACCCCGCCCAGCGCTGCACAGGCACCGCCGATGAACAGCAGCAGGGGAGTACCGCTGTGCAGCGGGCGGCGGGAAAATACGGTGCCGGCCAGCAGTCCGCCCGCAAGCCCGCCTGCGCTGAGCACGGCTTGTGCCAGCCCCAGAGCAGCATCCGAGCAGTGCAGGTACTGTACCACCAGCACCGGAACGCCCAGCGTGATGGCGGGAATTTCCAGCAGATTCACAGCGGCCATGGCGGCGGTAAGCTGCAGCACGGCAGGCTGCCGGGCAAGGAACCGGAAGCTTTCCCGCAGATCGGAACCGATGCCGCGCAGTGAAAGTATGGTATAGACGGGCTGCTCCTCCGGCAGACGGATGTGCAGCTCCAGCATTGCTGAGCCAAAAAAGCAGAGAGCGCACAGCCCCAGCAGCCCCCGCAGGCCGCAGCGCGCCAGCAGCACACTGCCCAGCAGGGGGCCAAGCAGTTCATCCACGGTATCTACCAGCTGAATGACTGCATTGCCGCGTTCCAGTTGACTGTCCGGTAGCACCAGCGGCAGGCTGGCCCGCACCGCAGGCTGGTAAAGACCCTGGACAGCATACAGGCAGCCCAGCACCAGGAGCGTAAACGGCACTGCCGGGGCAGCATGAACTGCCAGGGCAGCACCGGCACAGAGCACCGCCGTGCCAAGGTCCAGCCCAGCCATCAGGCGGGCTTTGCGGCAGCGGTCGGCCAGCGCACCGCCCACCAGCATTCCGGCCAGGGCAGGGAACATGGCCAGCGCGGTTACGGTTCCATACAGAGCGGCAGACCCGCTTTGCCGCAGCAGCACCAGCGGCAGCGCAAACCGCAACGCTGCATTGCCAAACAGTGAAATGATCTGCCCCAGAACGATAAGAACAAAGCAGGACATAGTTTTCTCCTTTTTATATAGACCAACGGTCTGTAAAATGTGCTGAAAAAAGGCGGAACTTTTCCGCCCGGAAATATTACGGATGCGGACTGCACAGCTGCACCAGCTGCTCGGCCTGGTCGTCCTGCAGCAGATCCAGCCCCAGGGCACCGGTCATCTGCCGGAATACCGCGTTGCGTGCCCGCTGCTGGTCGGGGGTGGTGGGCCGTGTCTGGGGCGAAAGCCACAAATCAGTCAGCACAAACAACGCTTCCGCCAGGGCAGTGGCATCGGCAGTGTGAATGCTGCCATCCGCCATGCCCTGCCGGATCATGGGGGCAATGCATTCCGGTGCAAGGTGTGCTTCAATGTTGTTCCATTCCAGGGCCAGGAACTGCGGGTTATCGGTGAGGTGCGGCAGAGTCTGGGTGATCTGCTGCTGCCGTGTGCCTGCAAACGAGGCGGCAAACACAGCCTGCAGTTTTTCCAACCCGGTCAGCTGTGCATTGTCCCGGATGCTGTGCAGCGGCTCCCACATCTGTGCTCCAAGGCGGTCGCCTACTTTCTGCGCAATTTCCTCTTTGGAACGGAAATGGTGGTATACTGCCCCTTTGGAAAGCTTTGTGGCATCAATGATGTCCTGCAGGGTGGTGTTCTGATAGCCCTTCCGGGTAAACAGCTCTGCGGCAGCATCCAGAATTTTTTCCACGGTCTGTTCCGAGTATTTGTTGCGCGGCATAGGCAAAATCTCCTTTTACAAACTAACAGTCTGTAAATAAGATACACCGGCAATGCCGGTTTGTCAAGCAGGTTTCTAAGGCATTTCTGCATGGAAAATACAGGTCTTTTCACGGCGCTGCATTGCTTTTGCGGCGGGATTCTGCTATGATATACTCGAATAAGCAGGCACTTTGGGGAGGACGACAGATGGCAAAGGTTTTGATCGTGGGCGGCGGTGCGGCAGGCCTGATGGCTGCGGGCGCGGCCGTCCGGCAGGGGCACCAGGTAACGGTGCTGGAACACATGGAAAAACCGGGGCAGAAGATTCTTGTCACCGGCAAAGGCCGCTGCAATGTGACCAACGACTGCCCGGCGGAGGAATTTCTGCGCCATGTGCGCACCAATCCGCGTTTTTTGTATTCCTCGCTGGGGGCTTTCCCGCCTGCAAAGACCATGGAGCTGTTCGAGAGCCTTGGCGTGGAGCTGAAGGTGGAGCGCGGCCGCCGGGTGTTTCCGGTGTCGGACAAGGCGGAGGAGATCCGGCAGGCGCTGCTGCGCTATGCGCAGGATGCGGACATTGTGCACGATGGTGCCAGAAAGCTGATTCTGGAAGAACTGGCACCGGAACCGGAAGCGGCTCCGGCAGCGCCGGAAAACCCGCGCCACCCCAAAAAGAAAAAGGCTGGCCCGGCCCTGCGCTGCATCGGTGTGCGGGGTACCTCGGGCCGGGAATACCGGGCGGACGCGGTGCTGGTGGCCACCGGCGGCGTGAGCTACCCCACCACCGGCTCCACCGGAGACGGCTACAAGCTGGCCCAGCAGGCCGGGCACACCCTGGTGGAGCCGGTGCCAAGCCTGGTGAGCCTGGTGAGCCACGACGGCGACTGCAAAAAGATGATGGGGCTGGCCCTGAAAAACGTCACCCTGACCCTGTTTGAGGACGGCAAAGCCATTTTTGACGAACAGGGCGAAATGCTGTTTACCCACTTTGGCATCAGCGGCCCGCTGACCTTAAGTGCGTCCAGCCACCTGGGCGATATGAAAAAGCACACCTATTACGCGGAGATCGACCTCAAACCCGCCCTCAGCGAGGAGCAGCTGTACGACCGCATCACCCGGGATTTTGCGCTGCTGGCAAACCACGCAGCACAGGGCGCACTGGTCAAGCTGCTGCCTGCCAGTATGCAGCCGGTCATGGTGGCCCGCTGGGGCATCGACCCGGCCACCAAGGCCAATCAGATCACTCGGGAGCAGAAGCGGGAACTGGTGCAGCTCATGAAGCACTGGCGGGTATCCATTGACGCCCGGGGCGACCTGGCCCATGCGGTGATCACCAGCGGCGGCGTCTCGGTGCGGGAAGTAGACCCCAAAACCATGCAGAGCAAAAAGGCGCTGGGCCTGTATTTTGCGGGCGAGGTGCTGGATGTGGACGCCTACACCGGCGGCTATAACCTGCAGATCGCTTTCTGCACCGCGCAGGCGTTTGCGAATAACCTGTAAAAGGAGATTTTATAGTATGGTATCTGTTGCAATTGACGGGCCTGCAGGCGCAGGCAAATCCTCTCTGGCACGCCGCCTGGCGGCGGAGTTGGGCTATATCTATGTGGATACCGGCGCCATGTTCCGCACCATTGGCCTGTATGCCCTGCGGGCAGGCAAGGACCCCGCGGACAACGAAGCGGTCAACGCCCTGCTGCCGGAAATTGAGCTGCATTTTGCCTTCATTGACGGCGAGCAGCACATTTATTTAAAGGAAGAGGACGTGAGCAGTGCCATCCGCACCGAGCAGGTGGGCATGGCAGCTTCTGCCGTGGGGGCCAACCCGGCGGTGCGCGCCTTCCTGCTGGAAATGCAGCGCGACATGGCCCGGAAGCAGGATGTGCTCATGGATGGCCGCGACATCGGCACGGTGGTGCTGCCGGATGCCACGGTAAAGATCTTCCTCACGGCCACGCCGGAAGCCCGCGCCACCCGCCGCTGGAAGGAATACCAGGAAAAAGGCATCAACACCCCCTACGAGGAAGTGCTGGCCGATGTAAAGCAGCGGGACTACCAGGACACCCACCGCGCGGCTGCCCCGCTGAAGCAGGCAGACGATGCCGTGCGGCTGGACACCTCGGAGCTGGACTTTGAGCAGAGCCTTGCCGCCATGAAGAAGATCATTGTGGAGAAAATCGGCTGACATATAGCTGCACGCGGGACAAATCAAAAGAAACAGGAATAAAACAACAAAAATGATTTTATATTATATTCTGCTGCCCTTTGCGTGGCTACTGTGGCACATCGGTTTCCGCATCCATGTGGAAGGGCGCGAGAACCTGAAAAAGGTGCAGACCAAAGGCTGCATCATCGCGCCCACCCATGTGTCTGCCATCGACCCGGTGTTCATTGTGGTCACCCGGTGGGGCAGGCGCATGATCGTGTTTGCCAAAAAGGAGCTGTTCGAGATCAATGCGGTGCTGACCTGGTTCTTCCGCTGCTGCGGTGCGCTGTGCGTGCGCGGCACCCGGGACGAGGTGGCCGCCATTGAGCAGACCGTGGAAGCCTGCAGAAACGGCAAGACCCTGCTGATCTTTCCGGAAGGCACCCGGGAAAAAGAAGGAAAACTGCTGCCGCCCAAAAGCGGGCTGTTCGTTGTGGCGGCCGGTGCTGGGGTGGACGTGGTGCCCTGCCGCATCCTGTACGACACGCCGGACGGAAAAATGCATCTGTTCTGCAAAGTGCGGGTGATCTACGGCGAGCCGATGCCTGCCGCACAGTTTGCCATGGAGGGCCGCCGCGACACCAAAAAACTGCGTGCCAACAAACAGGCCCTGCTGGACGCATGGGAGAAGATGGGAGAATAACATGGAGATCAAAGTTGCCAAAACGGCGGGCTTCTGCTTTGGCGTCAACCGTGCAGTGGAGCTGACCTACGGCCTGCTGAACGAGGGACACAAAGTGGCCACCCTCGGCCCGCTGATCCACAACCCCCAGGCTGTGGAAGATATGCAGAAAAAAGGTGCCCTTGTGGCCGATACCATCGCCGATGTGCCTGCCGGCTACGAGGTGGTCATCCGCAGCCACGGCGTGCCCCGCACCGTGTACGATGCACTGGAGACTCAGGGGGTGGTGTATCACGATGCCACCTGCCCCTTTGTGCAGAAGATCCAGCACATTGCGGAACGGGCCGAAAAAGAGAACGCCGTGCTGCTGGTGGCGGGCGATAAGACCCACCCGGAGGTGCAGGGCATCGTGGGGCACACCCGCGGCGAAGTGTTCGTTTTTGCCAATTTGGAGGAGCTGAAGGCCTGGAAAGGCCCTTCGGACCCCTCAAAAACCATTTTTGCAGTTGCACAGACCACATTTCAGGTAACAAAATGGCAAGAAAGTTCGGAGTTTCTCAAAAAAGCCTATA
>CAVIXY010000108.1:0-7154 GCA_963646665.1 Bacteroides sp. CAG:545 | reverse complement strand
TTATCCTACACGGGGAGGTCTTTTGTCTATTGTCTACTTTTTACGGACCGGTTCAAGGCGCGGTGCCTGCCGGGAAACTTCTTTTTTGTTGGATAGGATCCTATAGGTGCTCAGTGCAGCAGGCCCAGCAGCAGGTTGGCGGCACCGCAGCAGAGCATGGTAAGGATCGGGTTGGTTTTGAACTTGCGCAGCGCCACAAAGGCAGCCGCAAAAATCAGCAGCCCGGCCCAGTTGACGGAGGCCAGAGCGGCGGCCTTGCCCTGGAACGCCACCAGTTCCAGAATGGAAAGCCCGGCCCCGGCGATCAGGGCCACCACGGCGGGGCGCAGGCTGGACAGAACGCTTTGCAGCACCGATACATTTTTGTAGCGGTAGTACACAAACGCCAGCAGAGAGACCAAAATCAGGGAGGGGAGGATGCACCCGAAAGTGGCAATCAAGGCCCCGGCCAGCCCGGCGATCCGCAGGCCCACAAAGGTGGCAGAGTTGACCGCAATGGGGCCGGGGGTCATTTCGGCAATGGTCACAAGGTCGGTAAATTCGCTCATGGTTAGCCAGGGGTGCCCGGCAACCACCTGATCCCGGATAAGGGGAATGGCGGCATAGCCGCCGCCGATGCTGAACAGCCCCACCTGCAAAAAGCTGAAAAACAGCTGTGCGTAAATCATGCGGCTTCTCCTTTCGGCTTTCCGTGGTGCAGCACTTCCAGCAGGATGCCCAGCAGGGCACAGGCCAGAATGATGTAGATCACGTTGATGTGGAACACGGTGTTGGCCGCAAAAGCGCCTGCCATAATGGCCAGGTATACCGGCTTGTGCTGCCGGATCACGTTTCCGCCCAGGCCGCACACCACGTCCAGGATCACGGCGGCCACACCGGCCTGCATTCCCTTCAGCGCAAGGGCCACGTAGGGGTTGGCGGCAAAGGCAGCGTAGAAAAGCGAGATCACCGAAAGGATCGCCATGGGCGGAAGAATGGTGCCGACCACGGCGGTGACCATGCCCCAGAAGCCGCCCACCCGCCAGCCGACCAGAATGGCGGCGTTCACGGCAATGGCACCGGGGCTGGACTGCGCCAGCGCGGCCAGATCCAGCATTTCGTTCTCCTCAAGCCAGTGCAGCTCGTCCACGAATTTGCGCTTCATGAAGGTGACGATGACAAAGCCGCCGCCAAAGGTAAAGGTGCTGATGTACAGGGTGCTGAAAAAGAGCGTCCGGAGTGTCCGGGCATCTGCGTGTTTGTTCATAAGATCCACTTCCTGTTCAAAAGAGAAAACACTGGGCGGCGCACCGGCTGCCCGCGTTTCAGTATACCACAGGACTGCCCGCATTGCCAGCAGCCCGGGCGGCGCAAAAGCCATTTGCTTTTTGTGCCGGACTGTGGTACATTGAAGCAGAACCAACCAAAAGCCGCTCTGCTGTTGGGCGGCTTTTTGAATGCCTTGAATGTTTGCTTTGCCAAACCACACAACGGAGGGCCTATGCTTGAACCATTTTACGGCGCACTGCAGCCAGAAACCACCCCGGTGCAGGCGGTACAGACCTTTTTGTGTCCAACGAGACCGGCACCGGCCGGGTAACGGTGTGCCCGGTGTTTCCGGGGGCAGAGCTATGCTACAACGATATGCACCTTGCCTACTGCAACCAAAATCAGGCGTCCGCGCCGAACGTCATAGAGATCAACCACTGCCGTGTGGGGCGCTATGAGTGCAGCTTTGGCGAAAACAGCTGCTGCTATCTGGCGGCGGGGGATTTTGCGGTGAGCGCCGCCACCCGCAAAAAGTCCTTTTCCAGCTTTCCGCTGCGGCACTACCACGGCATTACCCTGCTGCTGGACCTGGATGCCTTCCCGCCTGAGCTGCGGCAGGGGCTGGACTGGTTCGGCATCGACCTTGCCGCCATCCGGCAGTACATCTGCACCCCCAGCCGCTGCTGCATCCTGCGCAGCAACCCGGCCATTGAGCACATTTTTTCCGAGCTGTATGCGGAGTACCCGCCCCGCAATGCCGGGTATTTCCGGCTGAAGGTGCTGGAACTGCTGCTGTTTCTCAGCCGGCTGGAAACCCAGAGCGCGCTGCAGCAGACGGCATATTTCAACCAGCACCAGGTGGAATGCGCCAAACGGGTGGCCGCGCTGCTCACGCAGGACCTGACGAGCCACCGCACCATTGAGCAGCTGGCGCAGGCGGTGGAACTTTCGCCTACGGCACTGAAAAACTGCTTCAAAGGGGTGTACGGCAGCTCCATTTATGCCTACCAGCGGGAGTACCGCCTGCAGACGGCGCAGAAGCTGCTGGCCGAGACACGGCTGCCGGTGGCCGAGATCGCCCGGCGGGTGGGCTACGAAAACCCGAACAAATTTTCCTCGGCGTTCCGCGCCTATTGCGGCAAAACGCCCACCGGATACCGGAAGCGTGTCTGATCGGATAGATTTTGTCCGCTTGGTCCTTGCGGAAATGCCCGGCATCCAGTAAACTCTGTGCAGCGATTAGCAATAGCTAACCGTTGCACTTTTTGATTTTATTGGAGGGAATCTTTCATGCGTTTGATGAACAAAGCAATGAGCGCTGTGGCTGCCCTGGCACTGTCGGCTGCCCTGCTGGTGGGCTGCGCAGGCAGCACCGGCACAGCCGCTTCTTCTGCCGCTGCTTCTTCTGCAGCAGAAAGCACGGCAGTTTCTGCCGTTTCGGAGGCAGCTTCTTCGGAAGCGGAAGGGGAGGAGGCCGCCCAGGCTGCCCAGCTGATGAAGGACCTGACCGGCAGCTATCAGGAGCTGTGGCCGGTGATCCTGGCCGATGAGTACAAGCAGACCTGGCTGGACGACTGCACCGCCCTGGTGGGCGAGGATAACGCCGAGGGCGCGTTTGAAAAGCTGTCCTCTATGGTTACCGGCGATGTGTACGGCGAAGATGCCGTGAAGGCTTATGCCAACGGCGGCGGGGCCTACTTCTGCGGTTTTACCAACAATTTGGTTACCCTGACGGTGGACGGTGAGACCTCCACCATTTCCGGCACGGACAAGGACGGCAGCGAGCTGTTCTCCCACAGCTACCACTACGTTGGCATGGAGCCGGTGCGCGGCCTGTACGAGTTTGAGAGCGATGATGCCGACTCCGGCGAGTTCACCTACTTCTACTTTGCACCGGACACCAGCGCCGAAACCTACCACATCGAGTTCCGTTATGGCTCCGATGCCGAGGCTCTGGGCGAGTACGATGAGGGCCAGTATGCCTACTGGCTGGGTTCCGGCATTTCCACCGACTGCGACCAGACCATGATCGACAACTGCATCCAGCTGTTCTGCACCGAGAATCTGGCAGGTTGAGGAATCCAAATGCAAAACTGTGCGGCAGCGCAAAACCTGCGGCACGGTTTTGTGCGTTCCGGGGGCTTGACAGGAAGCAGTTTGCCACGTATAATCAATAACGATGTTATGTAACACTGTTATGAATTGGAGAAAAGCACATGGCAAAGCAACTGGAAGGCGTTTCGGAACGCATTTTGGCCTGCGCAAAGCAGGAATTTCTGGAAAAAGGCTACACGGATGCTTCGCTGCGCACCATTGCAGCGGAAGCCGGTACCAGCACCAACTCCATCTATGTCCGCTTTCAGGATAAGGAAGGGCTGTTCTGTGCCATCGTGGAGCCGGTGGTGAACGGCATGGTGGAGCGGTTTGTGAAGATCCAGGAAAGCTTCCATCAGATGGACAGCGCCCGGCAGGAAGCCGAGATGACGCAGTATGCGTCCAGCGGCATGGAAACGCTGGTGGATTACATGTACGACCACCTGGATGCATTCCGCCTGCTGCTGGATTCCTCTTACGGCACGCGCTTCCACAATTTTGTGGACGAGCTGGTGCGCATTGAGGTGGAGTATACCTATAAGTATATGGAAGCCATCGGCTACCCGGAGCAGATGGGGGACGCCGCCACCGAGACGGTGCTGCACATGGTGACCACCGCCTATTTTGAGGGCCTGTTTGAGGTGGTGCGCCACGGCATGAGCCGGCAGGAGGCCAAAAAATACATCGACCTGCTGGGCCGGTATCACCACACCGGGTTTGGGGCGATTTTCCCCGATCTGCCGGAATAAATGGTTGGCGGGCTGCCGGAAACGGCGGCCTTTCCATAAAGTTGAAAGTTAGCATAAACTAATTTTTGCAACAAACATTTCAAGGAGGGATTTCCTATGGAAAAACAAAGCCCGGTGGGACGCATCTGGCAGCTGGGCGAAGCAGAGCACGGGCGGCTGATCACAGCCGTTGTGCTGGCGGTGATCGGTTCGGTGTGCGGCATGGTGCCGTACTTTGCCGCCGCAAAGATCATCACCCTGCTGCTGGCAGGGCAGAAGGCGCTGGCCGCCTACACCCCATGGCTGGTCACGGCACTGTGCGGCTTTTTGCTGCGCACCGTGCTGTACAACGGCGCTCTGTCCATTTCCCACAAAGCAACCTATAACATCCTCAAGACCATCCGGCAGATGCTGCTGGCAAAGCTCCCCAAACTGCCGCTTGGCACTGTGATGGACACTTCCCGCGGCCAGCTGAAGCAGACCATCGTGGATCAGGTGGAAGGCATGGAAACCACGCTGGCCCATCTGTTCCCGGAGATGACCGCCAACATTGCCGCCCCGGTGCTTACCATCCTGTACCTGTTTGTGCTGGACTGGCGGCTGGCTCTGCTGAGCCTGGTGGTATTCCCGGTGGCGTTCTTCTTTATGATGACGGTCATGGGCGGCTACGGCAAGGACTATGAAGGTGCCGTCAAGGCCACTACCGAGATGAGCAGCACCCTGATCGAGTACATCAACGGCATTGAGGTGATCAAGGCCTTCAACCAGGGCGACAAGTCGTATGCACGCATGACCGAAAAAGTGCGATACAATGCACAGTATTACGTCAACTGGATGAAGAAGAGCCAGCTGGGCATGGCCATGGCCTACGGCTTCTTCCCGGCACAGATGCTCACCATCCTGCCCGTGGGCTGGCTTCTGTGGCTGCATGGCAGCCTGACGGCCGAGACCTTCCTCACCGTGATCATTCTGGCGCTGGGCATGGCGGCTCCCATTGTGGCGGCCTTCAACTTTGTGGATACCCTGGCACAGGTGGGCATCACCGTGGGCCAGGTGGATGAGATCCTCAAGGGCGAAGAGCAGGTCCACGGCGAAACGCCGGTGACCTTTGCAGGCCACGACATTGCCCTGCAGAACGTGTCCTTCGGCTACCATGCCGACAAGGAGATTCTGCACGATGTCAGCCTGACCATTCCGGCAGGCAAAATGACCGCACTGGTCGGGCCTTCCGGTTCCGGCAAGTCCACCATTGCCAAGCTGGCAGCGGGCTTCTGGGATGTGAAGGAAGGCTCCATCACCATGGACGGCCACAGCCTGAAGGACATTCCGCTGCAGCAGCTGTACGAGCAGGTGGCCTACGTTTCGCAGGACAACTACCTGTTTGACGACACCGTGCGGGAGAACATCCGCATGGGCCGCCTGAACGCTACCGATGCCGAAGTGGAAGCAGCGGCTCACGCAGCAGGCTGCGACAGCTTTATCGGGGAGCTGGAACGGGGGTATGACACCCGCGTGGGCGGCGGCGGTGCCCACCTGTCCGGCGGCGAGCGGCAGCGCATTGCCATTGCCCGCGCCATGCTGAAGGATGCCCCCGTGGTCATTCTGGACGAGGCCACGGCCTATATTGACCCGGAAAACGAGGCCATCATCCAGAAGGCTGTGGGCAGCCTGGTGAAGAACAAAACGGTCATTGTGATCGCACACCGCCTGTCCACCATTACGGATGCCGCAAATATTGTGGTGGTGCAGGACGGCCGGGTGGCCGCACAGGGCACCCACGCCCAGCTGCTGCAGAGCAGCCCGCTCTACCGCGATATGTGGCAGGCGCACATGGGTGCAAAGGAGGGTGATGCAGAATGATCGAAGCATTCCGTAAAATTTGGCAGTTTTCCGGCAACGAGCGCGGAAACATCAACAAGTCGGTGGCGGTCAGCGTGGTCAACGCCCTGCTGCAGATGTGCCAGGTGGGAGCCATCTACCTGGTGATCCTGGGCCTGACCAGCGGCAGCACCGGCACGGCCACTGCGTGGCTGGCCCTGGTACTGGTATTGGTGAGCATTTTTGGCGGCGCAGTGGCCGCCAGCCGCTCCAAGCAGCTGCAGACCCATGCCGGCTATTTTATGGCAGCCGACCGCCGCATTTCCATTGCCGACCGGCTTAAGAGCGTGCCCATGGGCTACTTCAACGAGAGCAGCCTGGGCCAGCTTTCCGGCGTGTGCACCACCGTGGTGGGCACCATTGAGAGCATGGTGCTGGTGAACATTCTGGGCGGCCTGATCACCACGGCGGTGTTCACCGTGATCATCCTGGTGTTTGACTGGCGCATCGGTCTGATCGTGCTGGCAGGCATCCTGGTGTACCTGGCTGTGGTCTCCGCCATGGAGAAAAAGAGCATCCAGGCTGCAAACGACACCCAGAAGAGCCAGACGGCCCTGATCGAGGCCGTGCTGGAGAATGTGCAGGGCATGAGCGTGATCAAGTCCTTCAACCTGAGCGGCCGCGGCGACAAAAAGCTGCAGGATGCCGTGGAGGGCAGCCGCAGGGCCAACCTGGAAGTGGAGCAGGTGATGACACCCTACACCGCCGCCGAGGAAGCGGTGCTGCAGCTGGCCAGCGTGTGCATGATGCTGGCGGCTGTGTGCTTCTGGCGGGCGGGTACCATGTCCCTGGCCAATGCCCTGATGGTGCTGGTCATGTCCTTTATGGTGTTCAATCAGATCAAGGCCTTCGGCATGGGTGTTTCCATGCTGCGCATGGCGGCCTCCAGCATCGACCGCACCGAGCAGACCGAGCAGATGCCCCGCATGGACGAAAACGGCAGGGCCATTGCTCCGTCCAACCACGACATCGTGTTTGACCATGTGGATTTTTCCTACGAGCACAAGCAGATCCTGCACGATGTAAGCCTGACCATTCCGGAAAACACCACCACGGCCATTGTCGGCCCCTCCGGTTCCGGCAAATCCACCCTGTGCAGCCTGATCGCCCGCTTCTGGGATGTGGACAGCGGCAGTGTGAAGATCGGCGGCGTGGATGTGCGGGACTACACGCTGGAAAGCCTGATGGATCAGATCAGCATGGTGT
>CAVIXY010000107.1:0-7277 GCA_963646665.1 Bacteroides sp. CAG:545 | reverse complement strand
TGGTGCCTCCGATCGGAATCGAACCAATGACACGGGGATTTTCAGTCCCCTGCTCTACCGACTGAGCTACAGAGGCGCACCGGACGATGATTATTATACCTGAAATTTCGATTTTGTAAAGGGGTAAATTCAAATTTTTTCAAGAAAATTGAAAGTTTCTTGATTTTGGGCGTTCCTGCGCGTAAAATAAGAATGACTTTTCTGGCGCGGGATTTCCGGCCTGAAAAATGGAAGCGGACATTTGACAAATTTAACAACCTATGGTTCAATAAATAAGAAAACAGAAGTGCCTTTTTGCGCCCGGCGCAGCTCCCTATACATTATATAGGGAAATCCGGCACTGCATTTGAGAAACAGACGGCCTGCCGCCCGCAGCGCGGCAGTGCCGGGAGGATCAGCATGGCAAAAAAACAGGAATATGGCAACGAGAGCATTACGTCTCTGAAAGGTGCCGACCGTGTGCGCAAGCGCCCGGCGGTTATTTTTGGTTCGGACGGTGTGGAGGGCTGTGCCCACTCGATCTTTGAGATCGTGTCCAACTCCATTGATGAAGCCCGCGATGGCCACGGCGATACCATCAACGTCACCCGCTGCAAGGACGGCAGTGTGATCGTGGAGGACTTTGGCCGCGGTATGCCCGTGGACTGGAACAACGGTGAGGGCCGCTACAACTGGGAGCTGCTGTTCTGCGAAATGTATGCAGGCGGCAAGTACGGCGAAGGGGAGGACAACTACGAGTTCAGCCTGGGCCTGAACGGTCTGGGTCTGTGCGCCACCCAGTATGCATCCGCCTGGATGACTGCCGACATCTACCGCGATGGGTACCATTATCACCTGGACTTCAAGAAAGGTGAGAATGTAGGCGGCCTGCAGAAAGAAGCCTACAAGGGCCGCCGCACCGGCAGCATCATCCACTGGAAGCCGGACGATGAGGTGTTTACCGACATTGATGTGCCTGGCAGCTACTACAAGGATACCCTGCGCCGTCAGGCCGTGGTCAATGCGGGCCTGACCCTGAACTTTACCGATGAAAAGGAAAAGGACCCCGCCACCGGCAAGCCCTGGCACGAGAGCTGGTGCTATGAACACGGCATTGCGGATTATGTGGCCGAGACCGCTGGCGAGGACAGCCTGACCCCGGTGTTCAGCTGTGAGAGCGAAGCCGTGGGCCGCGACCGCGAGGACCAGCCGGACTACAAGGTGCGCATGAGCGCGGCCTTCTGCTTTTCCAACAAGGTGCAGCTGCTGGAATACTACCACAACTCCTCTTGGCTGGAACACGGCGGCAGCCCGGAACACGCAGTACGCACGGCCTTTGTGTATCAGATCAACAAATATCTGAAGGACAAAAACCTTTACAAAAAAGGCGAAAGCGCCATCAGCTTTCAGGATGTGCAGGACTGCCTGGTGTATGTGTCCTCTAGCTTTTCCACCCGCACCAGCTACGAGAACCAAACCAAAAAGGCCATTACGAACAAGTTTGTCTCCCAGGCCATGACCGACTTTCTCAAGCATTACCTGGAAGTGTACTTCCTGGAAAAGCCCGAGGAAGCCCAGAAGATCTGCCAGCAGGTGCTGGTGAACAAGCAGAGCCGCGAACACGCTGAAAAGACGCGCCAGAGCATCAAAAAGACCCTTTCCACCCAGATCGACCTGGCCAACCGGGTGCAGAAGTTTGTGGACTGCCGCACCAAGGATTCTTCCCGCCGCGAACTCTACATCGTGGAGGGCGATTCCGCTATGGGTGCCGTCAAGCAGAGCCGCGACAGCGACTATCAGGCCATTATGCCCATCCGCGGCAAGATCCTGAACTGCCTGAAGGCCGACTACGCCCGCATCTTCAAGTCGGACGTCATTGTGGACCTGATCAAGGTCATGGGCTGCGGTGTGGAACTGGGCGGCAAGCACAACAAGGAGCTGGCCACCTTCAACCTGGACAACCTGCGCTACAACAAAATCGTCATCTGTACCGATGCCGATGTGGACGGTTATCAGATCCGTACCCTGGTGCTCACCATGCTCTACCGGCTTACCCCCACCCTGATCAACGAGGGCTATGTGTATATTGCAGAGTCGCCGCTGTACGAAATTACTACCAAGGATCACACCTATTTTGCCTATACCGATCCGGAAAAGGCCACCTTCCTGAAGGAGATCGGCGATAAGAAATATACGATCCAGCGCTCCAAAGGTCTGGGCGAAAACGACCCCGAGATGATGTGGCTGACCACCATGAACCCGGAGAGCCGCCGCCTGATCAAGGTGCAGCCTACGGATGTGGAAGAGACCGCCCGGGTGTTCGACCTGCTGCTGGGCGACAACCTGGCCGGCCGCAAGGAGCATATCGCCCAGCACGGCGCAGAATATCTGGATGATCTGGATGTGTCTTAAAGAGGATTTACAATGGCAAAAAAATCGACCAAGAAAACCATCAAGCCTGCCCGGCCGCAGCTGGGTGACGGCGTTGAAATTTTAAATGCCGGCAGCGTGCTGGAGGACCCCATCACCCGCACGCTGGAAGTGAACTATATGCCCTACGCCATGAGCGTTATCGTCAGCCGCGCGCTGCCGGAAATTGACGGCTTCAAACCGGCGCACCGCAAGCTGCTGTATACCATGTACGAGATGGGCCTGCTCAAGGGTGCCCGCACCAAGTCTGCCAACATCGTGGGCAGCACCATGCACCTGAACCCCCACGGCGATGCCGCCATCTACGATACCATGGTGCGCATGGGCCGCGGCAACGAAAGCCTGCTCATGCCCTTTGTGGACAGCAAGGGCAACTTCGGCAAGGCCTACAGCCGGGATATGTCCTGTGCAGCCGCCCGTTACACCGAAGCCAAGCTGGAAAGCGTGTGCGAGGAGCTGTTCCGGGACATTGACAAGGAGACCGTGGACTTTGTGCCCAACTACGATGGCACCACCACCGAGCCGACCCTGCTGCCGGTGACCTTCCCCACCATTCTGGCCAACAACACCCTGGGCATTGCCGTGGGCATGGCCTGCAACATCTGCTCCTTCAATCTGGCGGAGCTGTGTGCCACCACCATTGCCCTGATGAAGGACGAACACCACGACATTGCCGCCACCATGCCGGCCCCGGACTTTGTGGGCGGCGGCCAGATTTTGTACGATGAAGCGCAGATGCGCGAAATTTACGAGAATGGCCGCGGCAGCGTGAAGGTGCGCGCCCGCTACAATGTGGTGCCCGGCGAGAACATGATCGAGATCACCCAGATCCCGCCCACCACCACGGTGGAGGCCATCATGGACAAGATCGCCGAGCTGGTCAAGGCTGGCAAGATCAAAGAGATCAGCGACATGCGCGATGAGACCGACCTGAACGGCCTCAAGCTGACCCTGGACCTCAAGCGCGGTGTGGATGCCGAAAAGCTGATGAGCAAGCTGTTCAAAACCACTCCGCTGGAGGACAGCTTCAGTGCCAACTTCAACATCTTGGTGTCCGGCCAGCCCCGTGTGATGGGCGTGCGGGAGATCCTGAAAGAGTGGACGGCCTTCCGTGTGGAGTGCGTGCGCCGCCGCACCTACTACGACCTGCACGGCAAGGAAAAGCGCCTGCACCTGCTGCAGGGCCTGGCAGCCATTCTGCTGGACATCGATAAGGCCATCAAGATCATCCGCACCACCGAGGAAGAGAGCGAAGTGGTGCCCAACCTGATGATCGGCTTCGGCATCGACGAGGTGCAGGCGGACTATGTGGCGGAGATCAAGCTGCGCCACCTGAACCGGGAATATATCCTCAAGCGCACGGGCGAGATCGAGCAGCTGGAAAAGGACATTGCCGACCTGAACGACATTCTGGCAAAGCCTGCCCGCATCCGCCGCATCATCATCAGCGAGCTGAACGAGGTGGCCAAAAAGTACGGCCAGCCCCGCCGCAGCGAGATCCTGTACGACCTGCCGGAAGAGGAAAACGGCACCGAGGAAGAAGCGGTGCCGGACTACCCGGTCACCGTGTTCTTCACCCGCGAGGGCTACCTGAAAAAGATCCCGCCCCAGAGCCTGCGCACCGCCGGTGCCCACAAGTTGAAAGAGGGCGATGAGATCGTGCAGCAGGTGGAGACCCGCAACAACATGGAAGCACTGTTCTTTACCGACAAACAGCAGGTGTACAAAGTGCGTCTGGCGGAACTGGAGGACGGCAAAGTGGCCCAGATGGGCATTTTTGTGCCGGGCCGCCTGGGCATGGACGAGGGCGAGAACATCTGCTCCATGGTCATTACGGGGGATTACAGCGGCTACATGCTGTTCTTCTTTGCCAGCGGCAAGTGCGCAAAAATTCCCCTCAGCTCCTATGCCACCAAGCAGAACCGCCGCAAGCTGCTCAAGGCCTACTGCGACAAGGAACCGCTGGCAAAGCTGCTGTACCTGCCGGAGGAAACCGAGCTTGCCATCCGCACCAGCGCCAGCCGGATGCTGCTGGTGGGCACGGCCCAGATCGCAGCCAAGACTACCCGCGACAGCCAGGGCGTGGCCGTGGTGACCCTGAAAAAGAACCAGACCATCGCATCGGTGGTGCCGGCAGATACACTGGAACTGGCCACCCCCCACCGCTACCGGGTGCGCAGTCTGCCCGCCACTGGTGCCCTCATCCGCGCCGAGGACGAAGGCGAGCAGATGAGCCTGCTGTGATTTTGCGCTTCCCGTGCAGAGCGTGGGCGTGTTGAGACGGTCCTATGGCTTTTACAAGGCGTATCTCCGCCGGGGGATGTTCTCTTTTGATGGCAAAAGAGAACCAGAAAACCACCAGCGATTTCGACGCGCTGGACCCACGAATCAAGGGCTGCTCGCCCTTGATAATCCCAAAGAAGAGGTCGAAGCAAAAAAAGCTTGTAGCTGTGCCTTCGGCACTATCTCTGCGCTTTTTTCGTTTCTCCGGTCTGAAGTCGCTGCGCGACAGCCGCAGGCTGGCAGCAGCAGATGCTGCTTCCCGCTGCGGCCCCTCACGTGAAAAGGCGTTTGGAGTGCCCCGCAGGGCACGACAAACGCAAATATAAAAATAATTTTCCGCTGATTATGGCCAGAGCAAAGCGGAGGCCATTTTAAATCGTTTACTGAAAGGACAACTAGATGCAAAACATTGATCTGATCTGTGTGGGCAAACTCAACGCGAAATACTTCGCCGAGGGCGTGGCCGAGTATCAGAAGCGGCTGGCCGCCTTTGCTTCTTTCCGCATCATTGAGCTGCCGGAAGAAAAGATCGAAGAGAAAAATGCTTCGGACGTTGTGGTAAAAAAGGCGCTGGAAAAAGAGGGCAAGGCCATCCTTTCCAACGTCCGCAAGGGTGCTTCCATTGTGGCATTGTGCATTGAAGGCAAGCAGATCTCTTCCGAGGAGCTGGCGCAGTTCTTGGCGGACCGCGCCAACAGCGGGGCAGGGAATGTGGCTTTTGTCATCGGTTCGTCCCACGGCCTGGCCAATGAGGTGAAAAAGGCCGCCGCCCTGCGTTTCAGCATGGGGCGCATCACCATGCCCCACCAGCTGGCGCGGCTGGTGCTCACCGAGCAGATCTACCGCGCCTGCACCATCAATGCGGGCATGAAATACCATAAATGAACCGGAAGAGGGGCACGGCTGTGCTCCTTTTCTGCTTTACAACCAGCCCAAAACATGATACAGTAAAGATACTGTGCTCTTTGTTTAAGCACGCCCGGCGGTGGGGAAAGCTGCCGGGGCACTGACACAACACGACACGGCAAACCAGCCGCGGACGGAAAGGATGTATTTACAATGGAACAGAGCGAAAAGACCCTTGACATGATCGTCAATCTCTGCAAGAACCGTGGTTATGTGTTCCCCGGTTCCGAGATCTACGGCGGCCTGGCCAACAGCTGGGACTACGGCCCCCTGGGCGTGGAGTTCAAGAACAACGTCAAGAAGGCATGGCTGAAGAAGTTCGTGCAGGAAAGCCCCTACAACGTGGGCCTGGATGCTGCCATCATCATGAACCCCCAGACCTGGGTAACCACCGGCCATGTGTCCAGCTTCTCGGACCCCCTGCTGGACTGCCGCGCCTGCAAGGCCCGCCACCGCGCCGATAAGCTGATCGGCGAGGAGCACCCCGAAGTGAACGTGGATGCCATGAGCTTTGACGAGATGGACAAGTTCATTGCGGAGCATGAGGACATCGTGTGCCCCGTGTGCGGCAAGCACGACTTTACCCCCATCCGCAAGTTCAACCTGATGTTCAAGACCGCCATCGGTGTTACCGAGGACAGCTCTTCCACCTGCTACCTGCGCCCCGAGACTGCACAGGGCATCTTTGTCAACTTTGCCAACATCCAGCGCACCACCCGCCGCAAGCTGCCCTTCGGCGTGTGCCAGGTGGGCAAGGCTTTCCGCAACGAGATCACCCCGGGCAACTTCACCTTCCGCACCCGTGAGTTCGAGCAGATGGAGTGCGAGTTTTTCTGCAAGCCCGGCACCGATCTGGACTGGTTTGCTTACTGGAAGGACTACTGCGAGAACTGGCTGCTGAGCCTGGGCATCAAGAAGGAGCACCTGCGCCTGCGTGACCACGAGCCTGCAGAGCTGGCCTTCTACAGCCGTGCTACCACTGATATCGAGTATGCCTTCCCGTTCACCGACTGGGGCGAGCTGTGGGGCATTGCAGACCGCACCAACTACGACCTGACCCGCCACCAGGAAGCTTCCGGCAAGAGCCTGGAATACTTCGACAGCGAGACCAACGAGCACTACATCCCCTACGTCATTGAGCCGTCTCTGGGCTGTGACCGTGTGGCGCTGGCCTTCCTGTGCGAAGCTTACGATGAGGAGCACCTGACCGACAGCAAGGGCAAGGAAGATGTGCGCACCGTGCTGCATCTGCATCCGGCTCTGGCTCCCTATAAGTGCGCTGTGCTGCCCCTGAGCAAGAAGCTGGGCGACAAGGCCATGGAGATCCGCAACGAGCTGAGCAAGTACTTCATGGTGGATTATGACGATACCGGGTCCATCGGCAAGCGCTACCGCCGTGAGGACGAGATCGGCACCCCGTACTGCATCACCGTGGACTTTGACACCGTGGGCGATGAGGCCAAGGGCATTGTGGCCGACAACTGCGTTACCGTGCGTGACCGCGACACCATGGAGCAGGTGCGTATGCCCATCAGCGAGCTGAAGAGCTACATCGAGAGCAAGATCGAGTTCTAAGGTTTTTGATACGTTCAAAGAGCTGTCCCTGCCGGGGCGGCTCTTTTTGTTCATAGAGAAAACCACAAGCTAAGCTTGTGGAGGAATAGAGCCATAGCGTCGAT
>CAVIXY010000106.1:0-7474 GCA_963646665.1 Bacteroides sp. CAG:545 | reverse complement strand
AGCAACAGCCCCGGGAGCCATCTGGCCCTCGGGGCTGTTTTTGCGTTTATAACAGTTTTATCCACCGCTGCCTTTCCAGCTGCGCCTGATAGATTCGGAGCAGTGCGGCCAGTTCAGCCAGCGTGGAGACATAATATGGTTTGTCCGGGTCAATGATGATCGTTTCTTTCAGCTTTTCCTGATACATAATGGCCGCCTTTCAAACTCAAGCTGCAAAAGTGGGTTGCATAGTGGGTTTGCACAAAAGAAAAGCACCCAAGAATCAACGTTCCTAGGTGCTATTTCTTGGTGGGCGCGGGTGGATTCGAACCACCGAAGCTGAAAGCAGCAGATTTACAGTCTGTCCCCATTGGCCACTCGGGAACACGCCCATATTCTTTTGCGCAGTTCCGCGAACTTCCTATATATATTACCACCATCTTCCGGATTTGTCAACGGTTTTCTTTTGTTTTTTGCAGCTTTCTCTGCTAAAAAGCAACCGCCCCCGGGCAAGCATCCCGAGGGCGGTCTGGAGCTGGTGACAGGAGTTGAACCTGCAACCCACTGATTACAAATCAGTTGCGCTGCCATTGCGCCACACCAGCAAAGGCTACCTGATTATTATACCACCGGTGCGCGGTTTTGGCAAGCTGTGTTTTTCATTCTGTGCTCAGGGCCTCACAGCGCCTTGAGCTGCTTCTGGATCGCGGCAAAGTCCTCCAGGGTCAAAGCCTCGGGGCGGATGCGCGGGTCGAAACCGGCGGCCGCAATGGCATCCGTTACGGCGTCCTTGGAAAGGCCCAGGCCGCTGGCAATGGAGTTGGCCGCCGTCTTGCGGCGCTGGCCAAAGGCAGCGCGCACCAGGGCAAAGTAGCCTTCCTCGTCCTCCACCTGCACAGCAGGGGTGGGGCGGATGTCCATACGCACCACGGCACTGGTGACCTTGGGGGCCGGATAAAAGCTGCCCGGTGCAGCGGTGAACATCAGCTTGGAGGTGGCGTAGTAGTTCACTGCGCAGCTGATGGCACTGGACGCCCGGGTACCGGGCACGGCAGCCAGGCGGTCAGCAGCTTCCTTCTGTACCATCACGGTCAGGCTTTCAATGGGCAGGCGGTCGCCCAGCAGCTTCATCACAATGGGGCTGGTGATGTAGTAGGGCAGGTTGGCGCACACAGCCACCGGCATTCCCGGAAACTCTTCCGCGATCAGGGCTTTCAGGTCCACTTTCAGTACATCCTGTAATACCAGTTTGAAATTATCCACACCGGCCATAGTTTCGGCCAGCAGCGGCGGCAGGCGTTCGTCCACCTCAATGGACACCACCTTGGCTGCGCGCTTGGCCAGCTCCTTGGTCAGCACGCCGATGCCGGGGCCGATCTCGATGACGCCGTAGCGCTTGTCCACGCCGCTGGCATCCACGATCTTGGTGGGAATGCCCGGGTTGATGATGAAGTTCTGTCCAAAGCCCTTGGAAAGCGCAAAATCGTATTTTTCGCACAGGGCGCGAATCACGGAAATGTCGGTCAGTTCGGGCATAGAGGGGGTGCTCCTTTCTCAGAAAAAAGGCTGTTGCAGAGCTGCAGCAGCCTTTTCAAGGGGTTACGATCTGAATGCCCTCCGCATTCGCTCCGGGCATTTTCAGCGGAAATTTATTTCAGAGCCTTTTCACGGAAGGGGCCGAAACCGGCAGATGCAGGAGTTTATTCTGCTGCAGAAGCTGCCGTGCTGTCTGCTTCCGGTTCTGCGGTGCTCTCCACTGCACTGTCTGCAGCTTCCGGCTCGGCCGTATCGTCTGCCGCATCCGGTTCTTCTTCGCTGTCGGCAGGCTCCGAAGCGGCTGCGGAGGATGCGCTGTCGTTGGTGCCTGCCACCGTAGAAGTGCCGCTCAGCTGCTGGGCTGCTGCCACAGCGCGCTGGATCTGGGGGTCGGTCTCAGGGGTGTAATCGTACAGGGCATTGGCTTCGTCTGCGCTCAGGGCACGCTCCACGTCCACGCTCAGGCCGGTGCCGTCAAAGCTGGAGCCATCGCCGCAGACCAGCTTTGCCACGGTGATCACCACCGCGCTGCCATCGGACAGGCGCTGGGGGCTGCTCTGAATGGTGCCCTTGCCCATGGTGGTGGTGCCCACCAGGCGTGCACCGTTCATGGTGCGCAGGCTGGCTGCAAACAGCTCTGCTGCGCTGGCGGTATTGCCATTGACCAGGCAGACCAGCGGCAGAGAAACCTCGCTCTCGCCATCGCTGCTGCCAATGACCGTGCGGCTGCCGTTTTTGTCCTCGGCATAGGCCACGGTGCCTTCCGGTGCAATCAGGTTGACACAGCTGATGGCATCTTCCAGAATGCCGCCGCCGTTGTCGCGCAGGTCGAACACCAGGCTGGATGCTCCGCTCTCGGTCAGAGCGCGGATGGCGTAGTCCAGCTCACTGGGGGTGGTGCCGTCAAACTGGCGGATCTTGATGTACCCCACGCCGTCCAACATCTGATAGTCCACCGTGGTGCTGGTGTAGCCGGAGTGGGTCAGGTCTGCGGACTTGGAAGCCGCTTCGCTGTTCAGCCAGGTCACATTCACCGTAGTGCCGGCCTCGCCCTGCAGGCGGGACTGCACTGCATCCACCGTGCTCAGGCTCTTAACCTCGGTGCCGTCCACCGCCGTGATGTAGTCTCCCACCACGATGCCGGCTTCCTGGGCGGGCGAGCCATCGTACACCTTGGTCACCTTGGCGTAGCCGGTCTGATCCAGGCCCAGCTCTACGCCGATGCCCATGATGGTGCCATTCTGAATGTTCATCAGCTCGGTGTAGGCATTGGCGGTGTAGTACCGGGCGTACTTGTCGCCGGTGCCCAGCAGGTAGCCTGCGGTCAGGCGGTCGTACAGCATGGTCTCGTCAATGGTATAATAATCGTTGCTGCGGACGTAGCGGTCCACCTCTGCGATCTTATTATACATGCTCTCCTTTTCCTTCACGCTGTTCACCGTGCTGTCAAACAGACGCATGGCCACCAGCATAGTAATGGAAAAGGTGACTGTGATGGCCAGGATCACGATGGTGACCGCCATGCCCACAGAAATTTTACGGTTCATGTTCAGCCCCTCCTGTTTACAGCAGCATCATGATCACGCTTGCCAGCAGCGAAAGCACGAACAGTCCCGCCAGCGCCAGGCAGGCGATGCGCATGGCACGCTTGCGTTTTTGTTCTTTCATAAACGATCAGACTCCTTGTCAGTTGTGCGGAATGGGAATATACTTGCGCGGATTCACGGCATTGGCCTTGCTGCCGCCCTGCCACACTTCCAGGTGCAGGTGGTTGCCGGTGGAATTGCCGGTGGTGCCCACATAGCCGATCAGCTCGCCCTGCTTGACGTACTTGCCCTGGCTGGTTGCCACCGAGCGCATATGGCCGTACAGGGTGCTGTAGGTGTTGCCGTCCGACATTTTGCCGTGGTAGATGATCACATAGTTGCCGTAGCCGCCGCTGGACCAGCCCGCCACCTGCACATAGCCGCTGGCTGCTGCGTAGATGGGCGTGCCGCTGGGGGCGGCAAAGTCGGTGCCGGCGTGCAGCTTGTTGACGCCGGAGACCGGGTTCTTGCGCCAGCCGTACTCACTGGACACCCGGGTATAGCTCTTGAGCGGGCAGATAAAGCCGGTAAAGCTCAGCTGCGGCTTGGCCGCTGCTGCAGCGGCGATCTGCTTCTGGATCTCCTTTTTCACGGACTGGTAGTTCAGCTCATCCGACTCAATGGCCGCCTGGGCGGTCTGCTGTGCCTTCTGGGCCTCGGCAGCGGACAGCTGGGCCGCAGAGATGCTGCTGTTCAGTTCGCTCTGCTTGGACTTCATCTGGGCGTTCTGCGCGTCCAGGTCCGCCTTCTGGCTCTTCAGGTCAGCGCGCTCGGCTTCCAGCTCCGTCTTGTCATCCTCCAGCGCCTGCTTGGCGTTTTTCATGTTGTCCATGATCTCGGTATCCTTCACCGAGATCTCCTGCATGACCTCGTTGAAGGTCAGCAGTTCATACAGATCGTTCATAGAGCTGAGCATGGCAACGCTGCCGCCGTCCCGCAGCTCCTGCATGGCGGCCATATGCTTTTTGAAGTCGCTCCACTGATCCTCGATCTCCACTTCCTTCTGGGCAATCTCGGTCTCCTTGGTGCTGATCTTCTGCTCGGTCTCGCCAATGCTGTTCTGCACCGAAGCGATCTGGGTGCTGAGCACCCCGATTTGATCCTGGATCACGGACACCCGCTCCTTCAGCTCACTTTCCAGCGCCTTGGCAGCGGATTCCTTCTTTTTGGCGTCCGACAGCTCTTTTTTGTGCTGTTCAATGGACTTGGACAGGCTGTCCAGCTTGCTCTGCAGCGAGGAAACGCTGTTGCTGCTGGCTGCCGAGGCCGGATAGACCGCTGCGGTAAGCAGCAGGCAGGCACAGGCAATGCCCAGGCTCACGGCACGCACTGCGCGGCTGTAGGAGCTTTCCGGCTTGGCGTGCCGGGCTGTGTAGCCGGGCCATTGGAGCCGGAAGGGTTTTGCATGAATTGCTTTTTTCATCTGCAGCTCCTTTCGGTCAGACATTCAGATGCTTGCGGATGGAGAACAGGCTGCCCAGGCCGCCCACCAGGGCACCGCCCGCCAGGCTCAGGGTGAGGATGGTGGGCCACACATTGGCCACCGGCACCAGGGCATGGCCCATGATCAGCTGCCACAGGCCGCCCAGGGTCCCGGCAGCGCTGACGGTGTAGGAATAGGCTGCCACGCTGACACCGGCAGTCAAAGCGCCGGAAAGCAGGCCCATGGTCAGGCCCTCAATGACAAAGGGCAGGGTGACCAGCGCATTGGTGGCACCCACATACTTCATGATCTCGATCTCGCGGCGGCGTGCAAACACGCTCAGGCGGATGGTGCTGCCCACGGTAATGATGCTGACGAGCATCAACACCAGCACGATGAGCTGTCCGCCCTTGGTTACCGCCTGCTGCACCTGTACAAAGGTATCCGCCATTCCCACCAGTGCCTTCACGCTGTACACGCCGGGAATGGCCTGCATTTTGCGGCTCATGGATTCCATCTGGCTCAAATCGCTGATGGACACCCGGTAGTTTGCCTTAAAGGGGTTGTCGGTCTCAAATTCATCCCACAGGGAGGAATAGTCCTCCATATAATCGCGGTAGGTGTCCAGCACGTCCTGCTTGGAAACGTACTGCACCCCGCTGACCCCCTGCATACTGGAAAGGGTCTGCCCCACCTGGGCAGCGGTGGCATCGTCACAATCGGGGTCCAGGTAAACCACGGTCTCATTCTGGGTGCCCAGGTAGCTCACCAGGCTGTCCACATTCACCTCTGCCAGGCTGGCAAAGGTGTTCAGGGTCATGCACACGCTCAGGGAAGCAATGCAGGCAATGGTCATGGCCCAGTGCTTGCCCAGGTTGCGGATGCCGCGCTTGGTCAGGAAGAAAAAGGTTGAAATCCTCATACCAGTGCCACCTCCATTTCCTGCCCGGCTTCGCCGGCTTCTGCTTCCCGGGCCGCCAGAGCCTCGGGGTCGGCCGGCACATCCGAGATGATGCGGCCCTGCTTCAGGGTGACCACACGCTGGTGGAAGCGGTGCACCAGTTCGTGCTCGTGGGTAACCACCAGCACCGTAATGCCCATTTTGCTCACCCGCTCCAGCAGTTCCATCATTTCCAGGCTCAGTTCCGGGTCGATGTTGCCGGTAGGCTCATCGGCGATCACCAGCTTGGGGGCATGGGCCAGGGCGCGGGCCACCGCCACACGCTGCTGCTCGCCGCCGGACAGGGTGTCCGGGTAAACGTTGGCCTTATCTTCCAGGTGTACCAGTTCCAGCATGTACTCCACACGCTCGCGGATCTCCTTGCGCCGGACGTTGGTCACGTGCATGGCAAAGGCAATGTTCTCGTACACCGTCATGCTGGGGATCAGGCGGAAATCCTGGAAGATAATGCCCATCTGACGGCGCAGGTAGGGCACCTTGTGGCGGCGCAGATGGGCCACGTCCTTGCCCAGCACGGTCACCTTGCCGGACGTGGGCAGCTCCTCCCGCAGGATCAGCTTGAGCAGGGTGGACTTGCCGGCACCGGAATGGCCCAGCAGAAAGACGAACTCGCCATCGTCCACATGGAGGTTGATGTCCTCCAGGGCTAGGCGTCCGCCCCTTTTGTATTCTTTGGAGACATGTTCAAAGTCGATCATGGAATAAAATAGCTCCTGACATCAAAGATTTTTGATGGTCATATCCTCTCTGTCCCGCGCTGCCCGCCAGCTCATAACTCATCTTTCAAAGCAAACACTTTATCTCTTTTTGCTTTGAAAGCTCCCCCTTCGGGGGAGCTGGCAGACCCGACAGGGTCTGACTGAGAGGGTTCCCCCATGCAGACAAAAAAGAACCGGCCAGCATCGGGTCTCGAGCGGCCGGTTCCTGCGCCGACAGGGGGAAACCTGTGCGGCGAAACTCAATATTTGGCCGGGTTGTTGGACAGGTACTTCTTGACCATCAGCGCCACCTTGAAAACGATGGCGTCATCGAACTCGCGCAGGTCCAGGCCGGTCAGCTTTTTGATCTTTTCCAGACGATACACCAGGGTGTTGCGGTGCACGAACAGCCCGCGGCTGGTTTCGGAGACGTTCAGGTTGTTCTCAAAGAAGCGCTGGATGGTGAACAGGGTCTCCTGGTCCAGGCTCTCGATGCTGCCCTGCTTGAACACTTCGCGCAGGAACATCTCGCACACGGTGGTGGGCAGCTGGTAGATCAGACGGGCAATGCCAAGGTTGTCGTAGCGGATGATCTGCTTTTCGGTGTCGAACACCTTGCTGACTTCCATGGCGATCTGGGCTTCCTTAAAGGAAGTGGCCAGGTCCTTGACATTGGAGATCGGGGTGCCGATGCCCACCACAGCCTTGATGTAATGCTCGCCGGACAGGGTGTCCACGATGCTGGCTGCCAGCTTTTCCATGTCGGTGCGGTCAATGCCCTTGCGGATCTCCTTGACCAGCACGGTGTCGGTCTCGCTGATATTGAACACAAAGTCCTTCTGCTTGTCGGGGAACAGGCTGCTGACCACATCGTAGGCCGAGATATCGCCGCCGGAGGTCACCCGCACAATGAACACCACGCGGGAAACATCGGTGGCAAAGTGCAGCTCACGGGCCTTGGCGTAGATATCGCCCGGCAGAATGTTGTCCAGCACCACGTTCTTGATAAAGTTGGACTTGTCGAACTTTTCATCGTGATACTGCTTGATGCTCTGCAGGCTGATGGACAGCACGGCCGCAAACTGTCCGGCTGTTTCATCGTTGCCCTCCACAAACACAGCGTAGTCGTTGTGTTTTGCGCTGGAGAACTGCTGGTAGGTGTACCCATCGCGCACAAAGCGGTCGCCTGCGGTCAGGCGCTCCGCCATAAAGCCCTCGCGCACCTCGCCGATCAGATTCAGCTCCGAGCAGGAAATAACAGCGCCGGTTTCATCCACCACGCCGACCACCC
>CAVIXY010000105.1:0-7559 GCA_963646665.1 Bacteroides sp. CAG:545 | reverse complement strand
GCATCAAAGTCCATCTGCTCCACCTTGTTTTTCGGGGCAGTGGCTTCCAGTGTGCGCAGCACCTCGTGGGCACGGCGGGTCACGCTGCCGGGCAGACCGGCCAGCTTTGCCACTTCGATGCCGTAGCTGTCATCGGCCGGGCCGCGGATGATGCGCCGCAGGAAAGTGATGTCCTCGCCGCGCTTCTTCACGGCAATGTTGTAGTTCTTCACGCCCTCCACGCTGCCTTCCAGCTCGGTCAGCTCGTGGTAGTGGGTGGCAAACAGGGTCTTGCAGCCCAGGCCTTTGGCCGGGTCTGTGATGTGCTCCACCACGGCCCGGGCAATGCTCATGCCGTCAAAGGTGGAGGTACCGCGGCCGATCTCGTCCAGCACCACAAGGCTCTTGGGGGTGGCGTTTTTCAGGATCTCGGCCACCTCGGTCATCTCCACCATAAAGGTAGACTGCCCGGCCGACAGGTCGTCCGATGCACCAATGCGGGTGAAGATGGCATCCACCACACCCACGTGGCAGCTGGACGCCGGAACAAAGGAGCCGATCTGCGCCATCAGGGCGATCAGCGCATTCTGACGCATGTAGGTGGATTTACCGGCCATGTTGGGACCGGTGATGATCAGGCAGCGGTCGGTGCTGCAGTTGAGCTGGGTATCGTTGGGCACAAACAGGCTGCCCTTGAGCACCTGTTCCACCACGGGGTGGCGGCCTTCGGTAATGGTCAGCACATCGCTGTCGTCCACCGTGGGGCGGTAGTAATTGTTCTCTGCCGCCACCTGGGCCAGCGCCGTGAATACATCCAACTGCGCCACGGCGTTGGCCGTGCGCTGAATGCGGTCCAGCTGCGCGCTGATGCTCTCCAACAGCTCGCTGAACAGCCGGTGCTCCAGTGTGATCAGCCGCTCGTGAGCGCCCAGGATCTTGCTTTCCAGCTCCTTCAGCTCCTGGGTGATGTAGCGCTCGCCGTTGGTCAGGGTCTGCTTGCGGATGTAGGTTTCCGGCACCATATTCTTAAAGGAATTGCTGACCTCGATATAGTAGCCGAACACATGGTTATAGCCGATCTTCAGCTTGGGAATGCCGGTTTCCTGCCGCAGGCGGGCTTCCAGCTGGGCCAGCACGCCCTTGGTGTTGTCGCGGATGGAGCGCAGCTCGTCCACCTCGGCATGGTAGCCCTTGGCAATCACGCCGCCATCCTTGAGGGTGGAAGGTGCTTCCGGGTCTACTGCCGCATAAATGCGGGCCTTGATGTCCTCCAGCGGGTCGATCTGTGCCGCCAGCTCGGCCAGTTCCGGGCAATTGCAGCTCTCTGCCAGCCGGCGCAGCTCCGGCAGCCGGTCGCAGGTCTGGGCCATGGCATAGATCTCCTTGGGGGTGGCCGAGCCATACACTGTGCGGGTCATCAGGCGCTCGATATCAAAGATATAATGCAGCTCCTCTGCCAGATCGCCGCGCGCCACCGTCTGATGCACCAGGCTTTCCACCGCATTCAGGCGGTGGTTGATGAGCGCACTGGAAAGCAGCGGCTGCTCGATCCAGCTGCGCAGCAGCCGCTTGCCCATGGCGGTGCTGGTCTTGTCCAGCACCCAGAGCAGGGTGCCCCGCTTTTCGCGGCCGCGCAGGGTCTCGGTGAGTTCCAGGTTAGCGCGGGTAACCGGCGACAGCCGCATGAACTGGGCCTCGTTGTAAGAGATCACCGTTTTCAGGCGCTCCACACCCTTGATCTGGGTGTCGTGCAGGTATTCCAGCAGCGATGCCATGGCAAAGCGCACCAGGCCGTCCGCTGCCATGCCGGTGGTGCGGGGCCAGTCGCGGCCAAACTGTGCTTCCAGCGCCGAGGCTACCAGCCCTGGGGCATAGCGCTCGTCCTCGATCAGCTCCACCGAGCAGGTCATGTTCTTTTTGATGTAAGCCGTTATTTCCCGGCAGTCCAGCAGGCCGGGGTTCATCAGCACTTCGCTGGGGTGATAGCGGCAAAGCTCGGTGATCACCGCCGGGGCGATCTTGTCCGCCGTCAGCTCGGTGATATGGGCCGTTCCGGTGGAAACATCCGCAAAACACAGACCCGCCTTTTTCCCCTTGAGGTAGATGCTGGCAATGTAGTTGTTGCGGTCATCCTGCAGCATACTGCTCTCGATCACCGTACCGGGCGTGACCACGCGGATGATGTCGCGCTTGACCAGGCCTTTGGCCTTGGCGGGGTCCTCCATCTGCTCACAGATGGCCACCTTGTAGCCTTTGGCGATCAGACGCGCCACATAGCCTTCGTAGCTGTGGAACGGCACGCCGCACATGGGGGCACGCTCTTCCAGGCCGCACTGCTTGCCGGTCAGGGTGAGGTCCAGCTCCCGGGACACCGTTTTGGCATCCTCAAAGAACATCTCGTAAAAATCGCCGATGCGGTAGAACAGAATTTCGTCCTTGTGTTGATTTTTGATTTCCAGATATTGCTGCATCATGGGTGACAGCTCTGCCATAGTGTGTTACCCTCTCTTTGCTGTGTGGTGAAATGCACGGTTTGCGGTCTGTAACCGCCTTTGCAAACAAAACGCGGTCTGCATAGCACAGCCGCGTTTTGTGGGTGTTTCGTTTTAGTGGCAGCCGCCGCAGGTGGAGCAGCTGCCCGTGCAGGAAGCCGAAGGCTCTTCCACCGTCATGGGGTCGCCGCCGTTCATGGCCGTGTTGATGATGGCGTCAATATAGTTGACCAGGTTTTCGCACTCGCGCTTGGCCTCGTTGTAAGCCACCATGCCTTCGTTGCCCATGATCTGGCCGTACAGGCTGTTGACCTTCTCGTTCAGCTCGGCAATGCGGGCATCGCTGCGCTCGGTTTTGCCGATCTCATTGTTCAGGTCCATGCGGGCAAGGTTGAACTCACCGATCAGGTTCTGCAGTTCTTCGTCCTTGTCGTTTGCCTTGCGGGCCTGGTCCAGAGCCAGGTAGCGGGAATCGGTCTGCAGTGCCACAGCGGCACGCTTGAAAAGATCAATGCAATCCATTGTTGTAGTCTCCTTCTTCTTTATCCATCAGTCGGCCAGCTCGCCCAGCAGCACAGTGGCGCGGGCGCCGGTCAGATGTACCATTGCATACTGGCCCAGCAGTGCCGGGTCTGCCGTGAACTCCACGGTCAGGTTGTTGTCCAGACGGCCGGAGAGGGTGCCCTCGTTGCGGCCATAACCTTCCACCAGCACCCGGACGGTCTGCCCGACCTGCCCCTTGACCAGCGCCATGGCAATTTCGTCCTGCACCTTGAGCAGGCGGCTCATGCGGTCAGTCTTTTCCTTGCGGGGGGTTGGGTCCGGCATATCGGCAGCCTTGGTACCGGTGCGCTTGGAGTAAATAAAGGTGAACAGCTGCATATAGCCCACCTTCTGCACCAGTTCCAGCGTTTTGACAAAATCTTCTTCCGTCTCACCGGGGAAGCCGATGATGATGTCGCTGGAAAACGTGATGCCGGGCACCGTTTTGCGGGCGTACTCGATCAGTTCCAGGTACTGCTCCACGGTGTAGTGGCGGTTCATCTTTTTGAGCAGCTCATCAGAACCGCACTGCACCGGCAGGTGCAGGTGCTTGCACAGCTTGGGCTGGGCGGCAATGGTGTCGATCAGCTTGTGGCTGGCGTCCTTCGGGTGGCTGGTCATGAACCGGATGTGGTAATCACCGGGCACCGTGCACAGCAGGTTGAGCAGGTCGGAAAAGTCGATCTTCTCTTCCAGGCCCTTGCCGTAGCTGTTCACGTTCTGGCCCAGCAGGGTGATCTCCTTGTACCCTGCTTCCACCAGGCCCCGGAACTCGGCCAGGATGTCGCCGGGCTTGCGGCTCTTCTCCCGCCCGCGCACATAGGGCACGATGCAGTAGGTGCAGAAGTTATCGCACCCGTACATGATGGGCAGCCAGGCGCGGAACTCGCTCTCGCGCCGGATGGGAATGTTCTCCACGATCACCGGGCGCTGAGCCGGGTCCAGCAGCACGCGCTTGTGCTTCTGCAGCTTTTGTGCAATGAGCTGCGGCAGGGTGTCGATGCCGTCCACGCCAAACACAAGGTCCACATAGGGGTAGCTCTGGCGCAGCTTTTCCACCACATGCTTCTGGTTGGCCATGCAGCCGCACAGGCCAATGATCAGGCCGGGCTTTTTCTCCTTCAGGCCCTTCAGCGCACCCACATTGCCGAACACCCGCTGCTCGGCGTGCTCACGCACGGCGCAGGTGTTGAAGAGGATCAGGTCTGCGTCCTCGGGCTTATCGCACAGACCATAGCCGATGTCCACCAGCACGCCCTTGATGCGCTCGCCATCGTTGACGTTCTGCTGGCAGCCATAGCTGTGCACAAAAGCCAGCGGCGGGGTATCATAGGCCTGCTTTACAAGGTCTGACGCAATGTTGTTATGTTCAAAACTAATGTATTCCAATCAAACCATCCTTCTCCGCCGGGTGCACCGCACCCCTGCGGCGAAACTCTTTTTCAGCTTTTTCAAAAGCTCTCTTTAGTATACGCTCTTTGGGCCGCCGGGGCAAGGGGTTCGGCGCAATTTTTGCACAGGTTCAGTGTGCAGTTTCCTGCAGCTGCTTTTCGCAGCAGGCCTCGCAGACCCCGATCAGCACCACGGCGCAGTCCTGCACACGGCCCTTCTGGCCGCGCACCAGCTTCATCACCTGCTTTTCGTCCACCTCGGCATCGGTCACATTGCCGCACACGGTGCAGTACAGGTGGCTGTGCCAGGGCAGGGTGTGGTCGAAGCGGTCGGCCTGGCCGGGAATGGACACCCGGCGCACCCGCCCGGCCTCCACCAGGCTGTTCAGGTTGCGGTACACGGTACCCAGGCTCAGGCCCGGGCACTCTTTGACCGCCGTATCGTAGATCTCCTCGGCGGTGGGATGATCGCAGAGGTTCTGCACCGTCTGCATGACCAGTTCTCGCTGCTTGGAATAACGCATATCCTTCTTCCTTTCGTCAAACGTTCTCTTCGCCTTTGATCTTTGCCCAGTAGGCCCGGGCAGCCTGCTCGTTTTTGTTGTCGCCAAAGGTGTAGTATTTCACATCCTTGATGGCATCCGGCAGATACTGCTGCCGGACCCAGTGGTAGTCGTAGTCGTGGGCGTATTTGTAGTTCTGCCCTTTTACCAGGGCATCCTCGCCGTCAAAATGCTTGTTCTGCAGCTGACGCGGGATCGGCCCGGTGCGTCCGGCCTGCACATCCGCAATGGCAGCGTTGATGGCATCGTGGGCGCTGTTGGATTTGGGGCTGGTGGCCACCAGAATCACCGCATCCGCCAGTGGCAGGCGCGCTTCCGGCAGGCCCACCATGTTGGCCGCATCAATGGCCGCCTTGACAATGGGGATGATCTGCGGGTAGGCCAGGCCCACATCCTCGCAGGCGCACACCATCAGGCGGCGGCAGGCAGAGGGCAGGTCCCCTGCTTCCAGCAGGCGGGCCAGATAATGCAGGGCGGCGTCCGGGTCGGACCCGCGCATGGACTTTTGGTAGGCCGACACAATGTCGTAATGGTCATCGCCTTCGCGGTCGTACCGCATGGCCGTACGGCGGGTGACCTGCCGGATCATGTCCAGCGTGATGTGTTTTTTTCCGTCCTCGACCGGGGCCGCCGTAACCGCAAAGTCCAGGCAGCCCAGCGCTTTGCGCAGATCGCCGCCCGCGCTTTCAGCCAGATAGGCACAGGCGTCCTCGTCCATGCAGATCTCCGGCTCTTCCCCTTCCGAGAGCTTTCTCACCGCATTGTGCAGGCCGCGCTCCACATCCGCCGCCGAAAGCGACTTGAACTCGAACACCGTGCAGCGGGAGAGCAGCGCATTATAAATGTAAAAATACGGGTTCTCGGTGGTGGATGCGATCAGGGTGACCGAACCGTCCTCAATGCACTCCAGCAGGCTTTGCTGCTGCTTTTTGTTCAGGTACTGGATCTCGTCCAGGTAGAGCAGGATGCCCCCCGCCCCGGCCAGCGTACCGATATCCTTGAGCGCCGCCTTGATATCGCCGGTGCCGCAGGAGGTGCCGTTGAGCTTGTGCAGGGTCATGCCGCTGTTCTCCGCAATGATGCGTGCCACCGTTGTTTTTCCAGTGCCGGATGGGCCGTAGAAGATCATATTGGGGATGCGGCCGCTCTCGATGGTGCGGCGGAACACCCGCCCCGGGGCCAGCAGATGCTGCTGGCCGCACACATCCGCCAGCGTTTTGGGCCGCAGACGCTGGGCCAAAGGTTCGTTCATGGTGTGCTGTTCCTCCATTCCGGGCCAATGCTTGGCTGGTTTGTATTTAGTATAGCGCATTTTGCGCCGTTGGACAAGCACTTTTCTGAAAATGATTCTCAGATAAATCGCAGGAAACATTTACAAACCACACAAATCATGGTATTATCGTATCAGCCCTTTGTCGAAAGGAGAGAGTTTATGCCCACCCGAAAAACCGCGCCGGAAGATCTTTCTGCCAAAAAGGCTCTGGCGCTGGAAGTGATTGCCCGGCTCAAGAAGGAATACCCGGACGCCGGGTGCACCCTGGATTACGCCCATGCCTGGCAGCTGCTGGTCAGCGTGCGGCTGGCCGCCCAGTGCACCGATGCCCGCGTGAACATTGTGGTCGAGGATCTGTTTGCCAAATACCCCAGCGTAGCCGCCCTGGCCGCCGCCGAGCCGGAGGACATTGAAGCCATTGTCAAGCCCTGCGGGCTGGGCCGCTCCAAGGCGCGGGACATCTCGGCCTGTATGCGGGTGCTGCGGGACAAATATGACTGCCAGGTGCCCACCACCTTTGAGGAGCTTCTGGCTCTGCCCGGCGTAGGCCGCAAGAGCGCCAACCTGATCATGGGCGATGTGTTCGGCAAGCCTGCCATTGTCACCGACACCCACTGCATCCGCCTGTGCAACAAGATCGGCCTGGTGGACGGCATCAAGGAGCCGCAGAAGGTGGAGATGGCCCTGTGGAAGATCATTCCGCCCGAAGAAGGCAGTGACCTGTGCCACCGCTTTGTGATGCATGGCCGCGCCGTGTGCAACGCCCGCAAGCCGGATTGTGAACGTTGCTGCCTGAGCGACATCTGCCGCTTTGCGCAGGAAACTGCGGGGCTTTCCCCCGCCCGATAATATCTTTTTGGAGGGATACTTATGATTACATTGACCATTCTGCTGATCATTGCTCTGCTGTGCGTACTGGTTGGCTGCCTGACCGGCCTGATCTCGCTGGTGGGGCTGCTGTTCTCGCTGGCCGCCGGTGTGCTTGTGGGTGCGCTGGCCGGTTACCTGGCCGGCCGCTTCATGGGCACCGAAACGTCCATGGGCCGCAATATTGTGCTGGGCGTGCTGGGCAGCTTTGTGGGTGAATTCCTGTTCGGCCTGATCGGCATTCACGCAAGCGGCAGCTTTTCTTCCTTTGTCATCTCGGTGGTCGGCGCCTGCATCTGCATCTGGGTCGGCCAGAAGCTGGCAAAGTAACCGCACCATTGCATCACTTTTCTGCCAATAAGCAGCAAACAAAACCCCAGCGCAGCTCTGTGGAAGTGATATGTACCCAGTTTTCTGGACACTGGCTCAAAAATAAATAATTAGGTTTCTA
>CAVIXY010000104.1:0-7684 GCA_963646665.1 Bacteroides sp. CAG:545 | reverse complement strand
CGAACTCCCACAAGTAGAGTCAGAGTCTACCGCACTACCACTATGCAAATCCCCAATATTCGGTTTTGTCAACGGCGGCTCGGCGCTGCTGACAAGGAATATTATACTCAAAGCCGGAGCCATTGTCAACCACTTTTTTGCTTTTTCCGCAAACTTTTTCTGCGCGGTGCCGCAGGGCACGGTGGCTTGTAAATTTTTTGCAAGACGGCTTGACACCTGCCTGCATTCGGAATACTCTTATAATAAGGTTTATGCAGGGCGCGTGTTCCATTTGGCGGCGCAGCCCTGAAGTTTTGAGGAAAGAGGGTTTTTGAATGAAAAAACGTGTTGGAATCCTGACCTCCGGCGGCGACTGTCCGGGCCTGAACGCTACCATCCGCGGCGTTGCAAAGGCACTGTATGCCCGCATGGGCAGCAACGTGGAAATCGTTGGCATTCTGAACGGCTACAGCGGCCTGATCAACGGCGACTATAAGGAAATGACCGAGGATGATTTCCGGGGCATTCTGACCTTGGGCGGTACCATTCTGGGCACTAAGCGCACGCCGTTCAAGATGATGCGCGTGGTGGAGGACGACAACGTGGACAAGGTTGCCGCCATGAAAAAGACCTACAAGGATGCAAAGCTGGACTGCCTGCTCTGCCTGGGCGGCAACGGCACCCACAAAACGGCCAATCTGCTCTCGCAGGAAGGGCTGAACATCATCGGCCTGCCCAAAACCATCGACAACGATATTTACGGCACGGACGTGACCTTTGGCTTCCACACCGCTGTGGACATTGCTACGGAAGTCATTGACCGCATTCACACCACCGCCGGCAGCCACAGCCGCGTGATGTGCATTGAGATCATGGGCAACAAGGCCGGCTGGCTGACCCTGTATTCCGGCATTGCCGGCGGCGCAGACATCATTCTGCTGCCCGAAATGCCCTACGACATCGACCGCGTGTGCGATGCCGTGGAACGCCGCGCCAAGAGAGGTTCCAATTTCTCCATCATTGCCGTGGCCGAAGGCGCCATGAACGTGGAGGAAGCCCGCATGAAGCGCAAGGACTGGATGGCCAAGCGTGCCGAGCAGGGCTATGGTGCCACCGCTACCAACCGCATTGCACAGGCTGTGCAGAAAAAGACCGGCATGGAGACCCGCGTGTGCATCCCGGGCCACATGCAGCGCGGCGGCAGCCCCAGTGCCTATGACCGCGTGCTGGCTACCCAGTTTGGCAGCTACGCGGCCAAGCTGGTGGAGATCGAGCGCTACGGCGTTACTGTGGCCATGGTGAATGGCCGTGTGACCCAGAACCGTCTGGACGACATTGCCGGCAAGACCCGCAATGTGCCCGAAGGCTGCGAGCTGCTCACCGTGGCCCGCCGCATGGGTGTGAGCCTGGGCTGAGTGAATCAAAAATGCTCCGTGTTCGCCACGGAGCATTTTTTCTTGCGGGATTTGCGCAAAATCGGTTGTAAAAAAGAGGAAAACGGGGTATGATAGAACATGGATGCTTCCAATTTTCAGATAAAGGAGTGTGCGGATCATGCGCGCTTATGAACGTCTTTTGAATTATGTCAAGGTTTACACCACCTCGGACCCGGAGTCCGGTACCCATCCTTCGGCGGCCCGGGAGTTTGATCTGGCCCACAAGCTGGTGGAAGAGCTGAAGGCTCTGGGCGTGGAGGATGCCCGTGTGGATGAGCACTGCTACGTGTACGGCAGCCTGCCGGCCACCCCCGGCTGTGAGAGCAAGCCGGCCCTGGGCCTGATCGCCCACATGGACACCGCCCCCGATGCCAGCGGCGAGAACGTGAACCCCATCCTGCACGAAAACTATGATGGCGGCGATGTGACCCTGCCCGCCACCGGCATGGTGATGAAGGTGTCGGCCTTCCCGTTCCTGGCTTCCATGAAAGGGGAGACCCTGATCACCACCGATGGCACCACCCTGCTGGGCGCGGACGACAAAGCCGGTGTGTCGGAGATCATGACCGCCGTGGAGACCGTGCTGGAAAAGGGCCTGCCCCATGGCAAACTGTGTATCGCCTTTACCCCCGATGAGGAGATCGGCGAGGGTGCCAGCCTGTTCGACATCCCGGGCTTTGGGGCCGATTTTGCCTACACCGTGGACGGCGGCGATGCCGGTTCCATCGAGTACGAGAACTTCAACGCCGCAGCTGCCACCGTGACCATTCACGGCTTCTCGGTGCACCCCGGCTCCGCCAAGGACACCATGATCAATGCGTCCAACGTGGCAATGGAGTTCCACAACAGCCTGCCCGTCATGGCCCGCCCGGAGACCACCGAGGGCCGCCAGGGCTTCTACCACCTGTGCCAGATGTACGGTGATGTGACCGAAGCCAAGCTGGGGTACATTCTGCGCGACCACGATGCCGCTAAGCTGCAGTTCAAGAAGGACAACATGCAGGACATTGCCGACTACCTGAACGGCAAGTACGGTGCAGGCACGGTAGAAGTGGAGATCAAGGACAGCTACCGCAACATGCTGGAAAAAATCAAGCCGCATTTCCATTTGGTAGAAACTGCCCGCAAGGCCATCCGCATGGCCGGGCTGGAGCCGGAGGAAGTGCCCGTGCGCGGCGGCACCGATGGCGCTACCCTGAGCTGGATGGGCCTGCCCTGCCCGAACCTGGGTACCGGCGGCTTCAATTTCCACGGTGTATGCGAGTGCACCACCGACGAGCGTATGGACCGCTGCACGGAGATCCTGCTGAACATCATCGGCCTGTACGCAGAGTGATTTCTTCTTTCTAATATACAAAAAGTGGGCGCTGCTTTTGAACAGCACCCACTTTTGTTATACTCCAACGTTTGCCTTTACGACCTCTTCCGTGAAAATGCAAATCAGGGCAGGCCGCAGTCTGCCCTGATTTGCTCTATTAAAAAATAGTATTTCCTCTGTTCATGCTCAGAGTATCGCGGAGGGCATTAAAATCGTTTAACCTACATTGATATGCCCCACCGGCAGGATCTTGCGCTTGTTGTCGTCCGGTTTGGCCGTCAGGCTCATGGCCAGTGACACCGGCCCCACGCGGCCCATAAACATGACCAGCATATACAGGATCTTGGCCCCGGTGTTCAGCTGGCCGGTTACGCCCACCGAAAGGCCCACCGTGCCAAAAGCGGAGCAGGATTCGAAGATGGCGTCAATCACCGACACAGCATCCGAGGTGTTGTAGTACACCACCACCGCCGAGCCAAAGGCGGACAGCGCACCAATGACGATGATGGTCAGGGCGCGGTACACGGTTTTGGATTCGATGTGGTGGTCGGCGATCACGCAGTCGTCCCGGCCCTGTGCCACGCTGCGGATGGTCAGAATCAGCACGGCAAAGGTGGTCACCTTCACGCCGCCGCCCGTGGAGCCGGGAGCGGCACCAATGAACTGCAGCACACTCATCAGCAGCTTGGTAATGGGGCCGCAGGCGGCCAGATCAATGGTGTTCATGCCGGCGGTGCGGGTGGACACCGACTGGAACAGTGCGACCATGATCTTGCCCGGCACGCTCAGCCCGCCCATGCTGGCGGGGTTGTTCCACTCCATCAGGGCAATCAGCACGGCACCGCCCACCCAGAGAATGGCGGAGAAGATCAGCACGACCTTTGCATGGAGAGACAGCTTGTGCTTTTTGTGCCATTGGCCCAGCTCCACCCAGACCATGAAGCCCAGGCCGCCGGAAATGATCATGAACATGATGACGAACTGAACGTAGTAGTTGTTCACATAGGGCACTAGCGAGGAATACTGCCCGAACCGGCCAAACAGATCAAACCCCGCATTGCAGAAGGCTGATATGGCTGTGAAGATGCTTACCCAGATGCCCTCGGCCCCGAACTGCGGTACAAAGGCAAACAGCAGCAGCACAATGCCCAGGCCCTCGAACAGGGCGGCCAGACCAATGACGATCTTGAGCACATTTTTGGCCTGGTCGTAGCCGTCCGCCGAGACGCTTTCGCCCAGCACCCGCAGATCCCGGAAGCCCATGCGCCGCCGCATGGCCAGCGCAAAAAAGCTGGTCAGGGTCACCAAACCCAGGCCGCCGATCTGGATCAGCAGCAGAATGACCACCTGCCCGAACACCGAAAACTGTGTCCAGGTATCCCGCACGATCAGGCCGGTCACGCAGGTGGCGCTGGTGGCGGTGAACATGGCATCCACCAGCCCCAGCCGCCCGTGCCGACTGGCAAGGGGCAGACTCAGCAGCAGGGTGCCCAGCGCAATGACCACCACAAAGCTCACGCAGATGATCTGGGTGGGGCTGTGCTCCTTTGTGCCGCGTTTGGCTGCGTGCCGGAACAGTTTCTTCTTCTTCGCTTTTTCCATACGATCCTCCGCAGGCAGCCGCCGCTGCGGTGCCCGGTTTTACTTTCCTTTATAGGATACACCATTTTGCGCTGAGGTTCAACTTGATTTTGTGCGCCGGATGCGGTATTATAGAAAAGCGGCGCGGCACACAGCCTGCACTGCACCCATCCGTCTCAGTAGCTCAGTTGGATAGAGCGTCCCCCTCCTAAGGGGAAGGCCGCAGGTTCGACTCCTGTCTGGGACATATGCAAAAACAGCGGCAGCTTTCCAATCTGGAAAACTGCCGCTGTTTTTGGCTTTTGCTCTGTGTTTTACATGGAAATCAGCCCCAGGGCGTTGGCCACTGAGCTGATCAGAATGATGGCAGCGAACACCGGGCACAGGTACTGGATCATGAAGTTGAACACCTTTTTGCGGCGGAAGGGTTTGCCTTCCAGGGTCACTTCCTGCTCAATGCGCTGCACGCCTACCACACGGGAAACCAGCAGGCAGGTGGCGATGGCCGCAATGGGCATCATGACCGAGTTGGTCAGGAAGTCGAAAAAGTCCAGGAACTGCATTCCCAGCACCCGCACATTGGCCAGCGGGCCATAGCCCAGGGCCGACAGGCTGCCCAGAACCAGCATGATGGCACCGATCAGCAGGGTGGAGCGGGTGCGGCCCCAGCCAAGCTCATCCTCAAAGGTGGACACCGCGCTTTCGGTCAGAGCGATGGAGCTGGTCACGGCGGCAAACAGCACCAGGGTGAAGAACAGCACGCCGGCCACAGTGCCCAGGCCCATGCTGTCGAACACTTTGGGAATCGTGATGAACATCAGCGCCGGGCCAGCCTGCAGGGTGTCCGGATCGCCGCCGGAAAAGGCGAACACGGCCGGAATGATCATCAGGCCGGCCATAATGGCAATGGCTGTGTCAAAGATCTCCACATTTTCGGTGGATTCCTCAATGGAAACGTCCTTTTTCATATAGGAACCAAAGGTGACCAGGATGCCCATGGCAATGGACAGGGAATAGAACATCTGCCCCATGGCGGTGACTACAGTCATCCAGGAAAAGTTTGCCACGTTGGGCACCAGGAAATACTTGACACCGGCCAGTGCGCCCGGGCGGGTGACCGAGTACCCGGCAATGACCACCGACAGCACCACGAGAATGGGCATCATCACTTTGGAAACACGCTCCACGCCGTTGCGCACACCGGCAAAGATGATGGCCAGCGTCAGGGTGGTAAAAATGACAAAGCAGGTCTCGGCGGAGATGCCGCTGGAAATAAAGCCGGAAAAATAACCATCGACGGCCAGCTCGCTGCCGTGGCCGGACACGTAGGCGGAAAGATACCGGATGACCCAGCCACCAATCACCGAATAATACGGTACGATCAGAATGGGAATGATGGCGTTGATCCAGCCGCCGAAGGGGCGCTTGTTCTGCTTGCCAAAAGCGGCAAAGGCACCCACCGGGCTTTTGTGGGTCATGCGGCCCAGGGCGGTTTCGGCTACGATCATGGTGTAGCCGAAGGTGACGGCCAGCACGATGTAGATCAGCAGAAAGATGCCGCCGCCGTATTTGGCGGCCAGATACGGGAAGCGCCAGATGTTGCCCAGGCCCACCGAGGCACCGGCAGCCGACAGCACAAAGCCGATCTTGCCGGAAAAGGCGCTGCGTTTTTGCGGATGTGTTTCCATGATGATTCTCCTGACGATTGTATTTTTTGTGCGGCAATAAAATCATTGTACCATGATATTTGTGTAAACTCAACAGTTTTGCACCGGCGGGAACCGAAAATGTGAAAAACCTGCCGCGGAACGGCGGTGCGGGAGAAACACTATCGCTTTTTGCAGAATTGTGGTAGAATGGAGCAAAACGATCCGACAGGAGGCTTTGTATGCTCAAACGACTGCGCACGGCACACCCGCTGGGGTACTGTGTATTTGCCGAGGTACTGTTTCTGCTGGTGCTGTTCCTTTCCAGCATGGTGCTCACATTCGGGCTGCTGCTGGCGGGGGCGGATTTTTCCGCACTGGATGAGTACAAGTTCAGTCTGGCACAGGAGCTGGTGGGGGCCGCTGCAGCGGTGCTGCTGCTGGCGCGCACCGGGCGGCTGCGGCTGCTCACCCGGCGGGGCTGCGGCTTTTTTAACGGGCTGCTGGTGGGCATGTATCCGCTGGTGCTCATCGGCTATGCGGCCTGCAGCACCCTGGCGGGGCAGCGCCCGGACCTGCCCCTGAAGCCGGCCGGGCAGATCCTGAGTTTTCTGCTGGGCATGTTCTCGGTGGGCGTGGCAGAGGAATTCCTGTTCCGGGGCGTGGTGGCTGAGACTTTGCTGGAACACTACGGCACCAGCCGGGCCGGGGTGTGGAAGGCCTGCGTGCTGTCCGGTGTGCTGTTTGGCGCAGCGCACCTGACCAACCTGGCCGGTTCGGCACCCTTTGGCGTGCTGATGCAGTGTGTGTTTGCGGCTTCGCTGGGCACCCTGTTTGCGGCCATTTATTTCCGCACCGGCAACCTGTGGGTGACCGTGTTCCTGCATGGAGCCATGGACATTTCCTCCATGCTCATCGGCGGGCTGTACGGCACCACCACCGTGTCCGAGAGCGTGAGCACCTACGATGCTTCCATGCTGCTGTCGGTGCTGGTGTACGTGATCCCGGTGCTGTTTCTGCTGCGGAAAAAGAAACTGCCGGAGGTGCAGCTGTACTGGGGGGCATACGCCCAAAAATAAAGCAGCAGGGCAAAAAAATCCTTGCTTTTTGCCCTGCAGTCTGTTATACTATATCTGTTACCGTGGCACGGGGCTGGGAGTATGCCCGCTTTTGGGAATGCCGTTTCCCGTCGCTGTGCCATTGGCAAATAAAACTTAATAAAGAGGTATGTTACTATGAACAAGCAGGAAGTTATGGCCAAAGTTGCTCTGACCGAGAAGGACACTGGCTCTCCCGAAGTCCAGGTTGCTCTGCTGACCGCTCACATCAATGAGCTGAACGAGCACCTGAAGAAGAACCCGAACGATCACCACAGCCGCCGCGGTCTGCTGAAGATGGTTGGCCGCCGCCGCAATCTGCTGGCTTATCTCCAGAAGAAGGACATCGAGCGTTACCGTGCTCTGATCGCAACTCTGGGTCTGCGTAAGTAATTTAAACAGAGGGCAGGTACCGCAAAGGTGCCTGCCTTTTGCTTTTGTATACATCAAGCTTCTGTATACAAATGGCAGCGGCTGCGTATTGCAGCAGTAAATCGAACGCCTGTGCAAAGGGTACGGACGCTGGATTTATTGCTATGATGCGCGTGCCACCGCCTTTGGATAGAAAAATAAAAAGATCCAAGGAGGCAAAAACAATGGCAATTGAATTTGGTTCCCGCAGAGAGA
>CAVIXY010000103.1:0-7779 GCA_963646665.1 Bacteroides sp. CAG:545 | reverse complement strand
TCTGATGAAAGGAGCATAGGATTACAATGGCTGATTTTAACGAATACAAGGGCGTATGGGTCTTTTGCGAGCAGCGCCAGGGCGCACTGATGTCCACTGATTTCGAGCTGGTGAGCGAGGCCCGTAAGCTGGCCGATGAGCTGGGCTGCGAAGTGACCGGCCTGCTGCTGGGCGACAACGTGGAAGGCATTGCCAAAGAGCTGGGCGGCTATGGTGCCGATAAGGTCATGGTCTGCGACAGCCCCCTGCTGAAGGACTACACCACCGATGCATACGCCAAGGTCGTGTGCGACATGGTCAACGAGTACAAGCCCGAAGTGCTGCTGATCGGTGCTACCAACATCGGCCGCGACCTCGGCCCCCGCTGCGCAGCCCGCCTGCACACCGGCCTGACCGCTGATGCTACCCACCTGGACATCGACACTGCAAAGTATGTTGAGTTCCTGAAGGAAAGCTCTACCATCGACTTGTCCAAGCAGAAGTTCGATTATGAGGATCGCAACCTGAAGATGACCCGTCCGGCATTCGGCGGCCATCTGATGGCTACCATTATCTGCCCCCGCTTCCGTCCCCAGATGTCCACCGTGCGTCCCGGCGTTATGAAGAAGGCTCCCTTCGATCAGGCTAAGGCTGATGCCTGCCAGATCGTGAAGCCCGCATTCAGCCTGACTGCTGACGACATCAAGACCGAGGTCCTGAGCGTTGAAAAGGCAGCTGAGAAGTTGGTTGACCTGATCGGCGCAGACGTGATCGTCTCCGTGGGCCGCGGCATCAGCAAGGATGTCAACAAGGGCATTGAGCTGGCCGAGCAGCTGGCTGCCGCTCTGGGCGGCGGCGTGGTTGGCGCTTCCCGTGCCGTGACCGATGCAGGCTGGATGTCTGCCGACCATCAGGTTGGTCAGACCGGCAAGACCGTGCACCCCAAGATCTATGTGGCTCTGGGCATTTCCGGTGCCATCCAGCACACCGCAGGTATGCAGGATTCCGAGTGCATCATTGCCGTGAACAAGAACGAGAGCGCACCCATCTTTGGTGTGGCTGACTACGGCATCGTGGGCGACCTGTTCAAGGTTGTGCCCGAACTGATCAAGCAGATCGAGGCAGCCAAGGCTGCACAGTGATTCCGCAAACCGCGTAAAACAGAATAGCAAGCCTGATTGAGAGGGCGGCTCTTTGGAGCCGCCCTCTTTTTTGCTGCCTGCTTTTCGAATATGCATTGAAATGCATAAATACCCAAAAATATGCGTTCTTAAAATGGCAGAGGAGACCGGAATGATTGGAAACGCAACAAAGAACTTGTTGCGTTTTTGGCTGACTGGCGATAAACGCAACACGACCGTAACAACAAAGTGCGCGTTTGTTACGGTGCAGTTGCACTTCTGCGGGCTGAAAATTTGAATTTTTTTCGTTTTTTTCTTTGAAAAAGCTTTGAAAAGCCCTTGACGGTGAACCATGCTTGTGATATCCTTGTTACACAAGAGTTGCACTTGTGATACGGTTAAGTTGCAAAAGAGTTGCAAACCCGGTTGCAACACAACGCGCCGCACAAATGCAAATGGCTTTTATGCAAAAGCCCTCAGGAGGATGTTTATGAAGCTTGGTATGCGTATGATGAAAAAGATCGCAGCTGCTGCGCTGACGCTGGCTGTGATGTTTGGCTGCGCATCTCCGCTTCAGCCGTTGGCTGCCAGCGCTACACAGTCTGCTGTGACGGGTTCTGCTGTGCTGAACGAAGAAAATTCTGCGCAGGATGATATTTACCAGAAGGACTTCCTCCGTGCCATCAACCGGATCCGTTCGCAGAATGGTCTGCAGCCGGTGCAGCTGGGCGATTTCATCCACAATGCCGCCGCAAAGGAGCGTGCCGAAGAGCTGGCCACCACCTATTCTTATATGCGTCCCAACGGACAGCGCGATTTTACCGTTTTTGCCGAGAACGGCATTGATGATGTGTCGGTCGGCGAAAACTATCTGGCCGGTGTGTCCACGCCGGATGCTGCCATGGATCAGTGGATGAACCTGGACTTTGCCCGTGAGCGGATCCTCAATGCGGATGCCACCACCGTGAGTGTGGACTACTACGAGGGCGGTGCTTACGGCAATTACTGGGTGCTGATCTTCTCTTACCCCGAAAACTCTCACACCGATGACTACCGCCAGGAAGTGCTGGACTTGGTCAATGCCGAGCGTGCAAAGTACGGCCTGACCCCGCTGGTGATGGGCGATGCCAAGCTGACCGCTTCAGCACAGAAGCGTGCTGAAGAGATCGCAACCGTGAACTCTCACACCCGCCCGGACGGCAGCAAGTGCTTTACCGTGCTGGATGAGTACGGTGTGACGGATGCGGCCACCGGCGAGAATGCTGCCTGGGGCAGTGTTTCTCCGGAAGAAGTCGTGGAAGCCTGGATGAATTCCGAAGGCCACCGCGCAAACATCCTGAACCCGGATGCCCGCAAGATGGGCGTGGGATATTATTATAATAGTTCCAGCACCTGGGGCCACCAGTGGATTCAGATCTTTACCAAGTAATTCCTTCCCAAACCCTTCAAAATACAAAGCAAAGCCCGACAGCAACCGCTGCCGGGCTTTTTGCTTGCACAAATGGGGATTTATGCTATACTTATTTTGAATAACTGTCAGGAGGAACCACTGTGGAGGATTACCGGACTATCCGGGGCACGGCCACCGGAGAATACGAAGAGAAAAAAAGCCGCTTCATTGCGCAGCTTTCCTTTGCGGACAGCGAAGAAGCTGCCCTTGCCTTTTTGGAGCAGGTGCGTGCGGCAAACCGTACCGCACGGCACAACGTGTATGCCTACCGCCTGCGGGAGGGCAACCGGGAGCGCTATTCGGACGATGGAGAGCCGGCCAAAACAGCCGGAACACCGGCGCTGGAGGTGCTGCAGCACAGCGGCCTGACGGATCTGATCGTGGTCATTACCCGCTACTTTGGCGGGGTGCTGCTGGGCACCGGCGGCCTGGTGCGGGCCTACACCACGGCCACTGCCCGTGCCCTGGAAAATGCCGAGGTGGTCACGGTGCGCAGTGTGGTAGAGCTGCAGATCACTGTGGATTATGGCCTGTACGAGCGTGCCTCGCTGCTGATTGACGCGGCAGGCGGCAAACAGGCGCCGCCGCAGTTCACCGACCGGGTCACCCTGTGCTGGCAGATGCCGGAGCACACCGAAGGCCCGCTGCTGGAGCAGCTGCGGGAACTGACCCGTGGCGGTGCGCAGGCTGCGGTGTCGGAGCCGTTCTACGCTCCGTTCTGAGAACCGCCTGTTTTAAAAAGAAAAGTTCTTTTTGCAAACCGACACGGAACTTCCCCCTTCGACAGCGCAGGTATGCTACAATTGCCGCAGGCGCAGCAATTGGGATCGGCTGTGCCGAATGACCGCTGAAAACAGGGGGGAGGCAGGAAAAAAGGAGGGACTGGAAATGGATGTGCGCCAGAGGACCGAGGAAATTGAACACCTGACCTTTGCACCATGGGCAACTTACAGCGATGCAAGCCGCGGCCGCGCGGTGCCGGAGCCGCAGGACCCGATCCGCCCGGTGTTTCAGCGGGACCGCGACCGGGTGCTGCACTGCAAGGCGTTCCGGCGGCTCAAGCAGAAAACGCAGGTGTTCCTCTCGCCGGAAGGCGACCTGTACCGCACCCGCCTGACCCACACGCTGGAAGTATCGCAGATCGCCCGCACCATTGCCCGTGCCCTGCGCCTGAACGAGGACCTGACCGAGGCCATCAGCCTGGCGCATGACCTGGGCCATACGCCCTTTGGCCACGCGGGGGAGCGTGCGCTGAACGAGCTGTGCCCGGGCGGCTTCAAGCACTACATGCAGAGCCTGCGGGTGGTGGACAAGCTGGAAAAAGACGGCGCGGGCCTGAACCTGACCTGGGAGGTGCGCAACGGCATCGTGACCCACACCAAGGGCACCTGGGCCGCCACCCCGGAAGGCCGCATCGTGCGCATGGCAGATCAGATCGCCTACGTGAACCACGACATCGAGGATGCTGTGCGGGCCGGTGTGCTGGACCCGGATACGCTGCCCAAGGACTGCACAGCGGTGCTGGGGCAGACCAAGTCCGCCCGCATCACCACCATGATCCGGAGCATTCTGGACCACAGCGAGGGCGATGTGCAGATCGGCGCAGAGGAAAACGAGGCTTTTCTGGCACTGCGGGATTTCATGTATGCCACGGTGTATGTGGATAAAACCGCCAAGCGGGAAGAGCAAAAGGTGGGCAAGGTGATCGGGGAACTGTACGATTATTACCTGAACCATGTTGACCGGATGTCCAACTTTTATGTGCAGCTGGCCTATCAGGAAGGCCGCGAGCGCGCTGTGACCGATTACATCAGCGGCATGAGCGATGAGTTTGCCATCCGTACCTTTGAGGAGCTTTTTGTGCCGCAGAAGTGGCATGTTCTATAAACCGGAAAGGTCGTTTGAAGATCCATGATCCCACACGAATACATTGAGGAACTGACCCGCCGCACCGACATTGTGGAGCTGGTGGGCAGTTATGTGCAGCTCAAGCGCAAGGGGCGGCTGTACGGCGGGCTGTGCCCCTTCCACAGCGAAAAAACACCTTCGTTTTACGTCTACCCGGACACCCAGAGCTTTTACTGCTTTGGCTGCGGGGCAGGCGGCGATGCCATTGCCTTTACCCGAAAGATCAACAGCATCGACTACCCGGAAGCGGTCAAGCTGCTGGCTGCCCACGCCGGAATGCCGGAACCCCAGGAGGACGACAAAACGGGCCGGATGCGCAGCCGCATCCTGTCCATGAACAAGGAGGCGGCGCGGTTCTTCCACGCCTGCCTCAACTCCACGGTGGAGGAAGCCCGGCAGGCCCGGGCCTACTGGCGCCGCCGCGGCCTGGACGACAAGACCATTGTGCGGTTCGGGCTGGGCTATGCCCCCAACGATGGGCAGGCCCTGTATCAGTTCCTGCGCGATAAAGGCTATAACCAGCAGGAGCTGGACGCCAGCGGCCTGTTCAAGCGCAGTGCATCCGGGCGCATTTACTGCCTGTTCTGGAAGCGGGTGATGACCCCCATCTTTGATCTGCGGGGCAACATCATTGCCTTTGGCGGCCGCGTGCTGGACGATTCCAAGCCCAAGTACGTCAACAGTCCGGAAACACTGGTCTACCACAAGTCCGAAACGGTGTTTGCGCTGCAGATCGCCAAGCGCAGTGCGTCCCGCCGGTTTGTGCTGTGCGAAGGCTATATGGATGTGATCAGTATGCAGCAGGCCGGCATTGACACGGCGGTCTGTGCCTGCGGCACGGCCCTGACCCCGGATCAGGTGCGGCTCATCAGCGAGTATGCAGACGAGGTGATCCTGAGCTACGACTCGGACGAAGCCGGCCAGAAAGCCACCCTGCGCTCACTGGAACTGTTCCGCAACAGCCCGGTGAAGGTGGGCGTGCTGCAGATTCCCGGGGCCAAGGACCCGGACGAGTACATCAAAAAATACGGTGCCGAGCGGTTCAAGGCCCTGCTGGACGGGGTGGGCAATGCGCTGGACTTCCGGCTGGGGCGGCTGCGCGGGCAGTACGACCTCTCACAGGATGCCCAGCGGCTGGAATACGTCAAGCAGGCCGTGGAGCTGCTGGCCGAACGTTCCAGCCCCACCGAGCAGGAAGTGTATGCCGGGCGGCTGGCCGAGGAGACCAACATCTCCAAAAACGCCATTATGACCCAGCTGGAAACCGCTGTAAAAAAGGCGGGCAGTAAGCGCCGCCGTGAGCGCAGCCGGGAACTGCTGCGTTCCGGCGAGATGAATCAGATCAATGTGCCGTACAGCGCGGGCGGAAGCCAGGCGCTGGGCATTGCCAGTGCGCAGCAGCGCCTGCTGGCAGCCATTCTGCGGGAGCCGCAGTACCTGGACCTGACCCGGGGGCAGCTGACGGCGGATCAGTTTGTGCTGCCGCAGCAAAAGGAGCTGTACGAGGCCATGCTGCGCTGCCGGGAGCAGGGGGTGGAGATCAGCCTGTCCACGCTGCGCGCTTTTGTAAGCGAGGAAGCGCTGCATGAATTGAGCCATCTTGCGGCACAATACAGCGATGTGAATTGCACACCGGACGATATCCGGCTGTACCTGGACCGCATTGCCCGGGGGATGCCGGTGGCAGGCAAAGCCGCACAGATGTCGGACGATGAGATCAACCGTTATCTTCAGTCGATGCGCGAAAAAAAGCAGGGCAGTCTCCCCGCGGAAGAATGACCCGTGCGTTCCCCTCCGGCTGGAGCAGGAGAGGAAAGGAGCAGGGATCATGCAGAAATTGTCGCAAACGGAAGAACTGGCACGGCAGCTGGCGGCTCATGCCCGCAAGCATGTGCTGACGCCGGAGCAGCTCAGCCGTGCCATGGATGAAGCGGACTATGATGTGGCCCAGCTGGATGGGCTGTATGCAGCACTGGAAGCGCGGGGCGTGCACCTGGCGGAGGAGGACGCTGATCTTCCGGCGCTGGACGAAGCGCAGATCGGAGTGCTGGAACGGGAACTTTCGGCAGAGGGCGTGGCGCTGGACGACCCGGTTAAAACCTATTTAAAGGAAATCGGCCAGGTGCCGCTGCTCACAGCTGCGCAGGAAGCGGAGCTGGCCCGGGCGGCCCAGGCAGGAGACGAACAGGCCCGCCGCGCTCTGAGCGAGGCGAACCTGCGGCTGGTGGTTTCGGTGGCAAAGCGCTATGCCGGGCGGGGGCTGCCGTTTCTGGACCTGATCCAGGAGGGCAACCTGGGGCTGATGAAAGCGGCGGAAAAGTTTGAGCCGGAACGGGGCTTCAAGTTTTCCACCTACGCCACCTGGTGGATCCGGCAGTCCATTACCCGGGCCATTGCGGATCAGGGAAGAACGATCCGCATTCCGGTGCACCTGGTGGAGAGCATCAACCGGGTCAAGCGGGCGGCAGGGGAGCTGCTGCGCAAAAACGGCCGGGAGCCGACCGCAGAGGAGATCGCGGTGCAGCTGGACCTGGAACCGGACCGGGTGCGGGAACTGCTGCAGCTGGCCCAGGACCCCATCAGCCTGGAAACACCGGTGGGCGAGGAAGAGGACGCCCATCTGGAAGATTTTATCCAGGACGAAGAAGCAGGGGTCCCGGCGGACGAAGCCGGGCGGCAGCTGCTGCACCGGGAGCTGCTGAACGTGCTCAAGAGCCTGACACCCCGGGAGGAGCGGGTGATCACCTTGCGCTTTGGGCTGGAAGATGGCCGTGCCCGCACGCTGGAAGAGCTGGGCAGGGAGTTCAATGTGACCCGGGAGCGGGTGCGGCAGATCGAAGCAAAAGCGCTGCGCAAGCTGCGCCACCCCAGCCGCGCCAAGCGCTTGCGGGATTACCTGGATGAGTAAAGCAAAAAGCGAAACGGTTTTGCCGTTTCGCTTTTTGCTTTGCGTAAAAGTCGGACTTCAGAATACAAGAGACAAGATAGACAAAATGCACAAAGGTGTTTTGGTATGGAACGTGCAAAATAAAAATATCAAGCCCTAAAACACACAAAACTTACACGCTGCCGGGCGTGCGGAACTTGCGGCGGAAAATCAAAAAAATCACGCTAAAAACCGAAAAATGGCTTGACAGCAGGACTTTCAGGGTGTATACTGCATTAGTATCACATAATGGACTAGTGCGCCAAAAAGGGGAACGCAAGGCGGCGGGCAGAACGGGTGAAACCGGAAAGTTTGTGAAAAACGCCGAAACGTTCCCTTCGACGCGGGTCGAATTATGTGTGTCTGCTCAAATTTGACCCGTGTATACGACATCC
>CAVIXY010000102.1:0-7906 GCA_963646665.1 Bacteroides sp. CAG:545 | reverse complement strand
GTAGCGCATAAAAATACCCCCAATACTGGGTGTCCAGTATTAGGGGTACATATCAGAACCCGGGGCGGGGGTTTTTTTGTATAAAAGGGACGGTCACTCGCGGCTTTCCACGGCGTCCTCGATGATGCGCAGGAAAGCATTGCCGTAGCGGGCGGCTTTCTTTTCGCCTACGCCGCTGATGTTCAGCAGTTCGTCCAGGCTCAGGGGCTTTTTCTCCACCATTTCCCGCAGGGTGGCATCGCTGAATACCATAAAGGCGGGCACGTTCTGCTTGCCTGCCAGACGTTTGCGCTGGGCATACAGGGCAGCCAGCAGCTTTTCGTCAAAGGCGCTCAGCTCGCCGGCGGCCGGGGCCTTGGTACGGCGGGGCTTTTCCAGCCGCTTGGCGTTGTCTGCGGCCCGGCGGCGGGAATACTCTACCTGCAGCTGGGCGTCTTGTTCGGCAGCCAGGCAGCAGGAGCAGTTGCCGCACTTTTTGGGGGCTGCTTCGCCAAAGTATTCCAGCAAAAAGCCCCGCAGGCATTTCGGGGTGGTGGAATAAAAGGTCATGTACTTGAGCCGCTCTTCCGCCTTGCGGGCGGCTTCGGCTTTGACATCGGCGGGCAGACCGTTGTCCGCTTCCAGCTCTTTGTCGATGAAAAAGCGGATGGTGCGCACATCCGTGCCGGAATACAGCAGGGTGCAGCGGGAGGGCTGGCCGTCCCGCCCGGCACGCCCGGCTTCCTGATAGTAACTCTCCAGGTCCTTGGGCATATTATAGTGGATGACGAACCGCACGTTGGGCTTGTCGATGCCCATGCCAAAGGCATTGGTGGCCACCATGATCTGCACCCGGTCGTAAAGAAAATCGTCCTGGTTTTTGCGGCGGGTGTCGGGGTCCAGCTTGGCGTGATAAGCAGCGGCCCGGATGCCGCGGCTCTGCAGCAGGCGGGCGGTCTCGTCCACCTGCTTGGTGGTGCTGCAGTAGACGATGCCGGCATTGCTGCCCTCCTTCAGCACCAGTTCCAGCAGGCGGCGGGGCTTTTCGCTGGGCAGGGCGCGCTGGGTCTCGAAGTAAAGGTTGGGCCGGTCGAAGCTGGTGGTCACCTCGTAGGGGGTGTGCAGGGCCAGGTGGGTGCGGATGTCGTCCCGCACGTGGGCCGTGGCGGTGGCCGTAAAGGCGCCCACCACCGGGCGCTTGGGCAGGCTGTCCACAAAGGCCTGGATGCGCAGATAGCTGGGGCGGAAATCCTGCCCCCACTGGCTGATGCAGTGGGCCTCGTCCACGGTTACCATGCTGATCTCCCGCTCCTGTACCAGGCGCTGGAAGCCCGGCATTTCCAGCCGCTCCGGTGCCACGTAGATGATCTTATACCAGCCCTCCCGGGCGCGGTGCAGCATCAGGGCCTTTTGGTTGTCGGTCAGGCTGTTGTTCAGAAAGGCAGCGGCCACACCGGCCTGCACCAGTGCCCCGACCTGGTCTTTCATCAGGCTGACCAGCGGCGACACCACAATGGTGATGCCGGGCAGCAGCAGCGCGGGCACCTGGTAGCAGATGGATTTGCCGGCACCGGTGGGCATCACGGCCAGCACATCCTGCCCGGCCAGCAGGCGGTTCACGATCTCCTCCTGCCCGGGGCGGAAGCTGTCGTAACCAAAAACTTTTTTCAGGATACTGTGCGGGTTTTCCATGGGTTCCTCCGTTATAATCAGTGAGCGCCCCTGTCTGCCCGGAGCGCCCGAACCTCACCAGTATACCACAAATGGAGACGGATTGCGCACGCAAACCCGCTGTTTTGCCTCAAAAAGGCGAAAAATCGGCAATATTTCCGCCCAAGGATAGCTTTTCAGGAACGAAAATGCTATAATAAGAACACATATCTCCATCCGGCGGCCCAGCGCGTGCCGAACAGGAACTGATTTTAAAGGAGTTTTTTGATATGCAGCAAAAACTGATCACCTTTGCCGTGCCGTGCTACAACTCGGCCGCCTATATGCGCCATTGCATCGAAACGCTGCTTTCGGCAGGCGAGCAGGCAGAGATCATTTTGGTGGACGATGGCTCGGTAAAGGACGAGACCCCGGCCATCTGCGATGAATACGCCGCCAAGTACCCCACCATCGTCAAGGCCATCCACCAGGAAAACGGCGGCCACGGCGAGGGCGTGAACCAGGGCATCCGCAACGCCACCGGCCTGTATTATAAGGTGGTGGACAGCGATGACTGGCTGGACACCGATGCCCTGAAAAAGGTGCTGGCCAAGCTGACCACCCTGGTGGAGCACCACACCGCACCGGACCTGATGATCTGCAACTATGTGTACGAGCACGTGGAGGACGGCACCAGCCATACCGTGCGCTACACCAATGTGTTCCCCCAGAACCGGCTGTTCACCTGGATGCACGTGGGGCACTTCCGCCCGGATCAGAACCTGCTGATGCACTCGGTGATGTACCGCACCGAGGTGCTGCGCAAGTGCGGCATGGTGCTGCCCAAGCATACCTTCTATGTGGACAACATCTTTGTCTACCAGCCGCTGCCCTACGTCAAGAGCATGTATTATATGGACCTGGACCTGTACCGCTACTTCATCGGCCGCGCCGATCAGAGCGTGAACGAGAGCGTGATGGTCAAGCGCGTGGATCAGCAGCTGCGGGTGACCAAGCACATGATCGACTGCCAGGATCTGGATGCCCTGAAGAACGAGAAGCGCCTGCGGGCCTATATGCTGCACTACCTGTCTATGATGATGTCCGTCAGCGACATCTTCCTGCTGCTGGACGGCAGCGCCGAGGCCTATGCCAAGAAGAAGGAACTGTGGAAGTACCTGAAGGACCGGGTAAGCCCCAGCGTGTACCGCGCGGTGGTGCTGAGCCTGGGCGGTGTGACCAACATGAACTTCCCGGGCAGCAGCAAGGTGATCCTGGGCGGTTACCGTCTGGCCCAGAAAGTGGTCAAGTTCAACTGAAAACAAGCGTTCCCGGCGGGCACGGCTGCGGCTGTGCCCGCCTTTTTTGCCTTTTTGCGGCATCTTTCGCTTCTTTAAGAAAAATTATGCCGTTTTGACCAAAGACAGATGTTGCATTTTGTGCAGGGTGAGAGTATACTACCTGAGTATGTGTTTTTGAAAAGCCGCGGCGCGCCCATTTTTGGCAGCTTTCCCTTTCGCGCACGGCATCGAGTATTTTTTAACAAGGAGGAAACGGGGAGCGCCCTGCCCGGGCACCGCTCCCCACACAAGCACAATATGGAACAAATGTTGATTTGTCTGTCCCTTGCGCTGATCGCGGGCCTTTTGATGTCGCGTCTGGCCAAAAAGGTCAACCTGCCGGCCGTCACCTCGTACCTGGTGGCAGGCCTGCTGCTGGGTCCCTTTGTTCTGGGACGGCTGGGCCTGAGCGGCCTGGGCTTCGGCTTTGGCACGCTGGAACAGGTGGAGAGCTACAGCATCATCACCCAGGTGGCGCTGGGCTTCATCGCCTTTGTCATTGGCAACGAGTTCCGCGTCAGCGCGCTGAAGAGCATGGGCAAGCAGGCCATCACTGTGGGCATTGCCCAGGCCGTGATCACCACGGCCCTAGTGGATGTGGCCCTGGTGGTGCTGCACTTCATCTTCCCGGACGTGATCTCGCTGGCTTCGGCCATTACGCTGGGTGCCATTGCAGCGGCTACCGCTCCGGCGGCGACCCTGATGGTGGTCAAGCAGTATAAGGCATACGGCCCCCTGACCCACCTGCTGCTGATGGTGGTTGCCATTGATGACGCCGTGGGCCTGGTGCTGTTCTCGGCTTCCTACGGTGTGGCCAACGCACTGGAGCAGGGCCACATGGACCCGGTGAGCGTGATCCTGGAGCCGCTGCTGGAAATTGCACTGTCTCTGGCGCTGGGTGCCGTGGCCGGTTACCTGCTGAACCTGCTGGAAGTTTACTTCCACTCCCGTTCCAAGCGCATGAGCCTGTCGGTGGCCTTTGTGCTGCTGACCGTTGGCATTTCCATGACCGAGTTCACGGTGGGCGGTGTGAAGTGCGGCTTCTCCCTGCTGCTGGTCTGCATGATGACCGGCACCGTGTTCTGCAACATCTGCCCCACTTCGGAAGAGCTGATGGACCGTCTGGACCGCTGGGTGTCTCCCATCAACATCCTGTTCTTTGTGCTGTCCGGCGCAGAGCTGGATCTGACCATTCTGTCCAATCCGCTGGTGCTTCTGATCGGTGTGGTGTACATTGCATCCCGCTCCTTTGGCAAGATCACCGGTGCTTACGCCAGCTGCAAGGCTACCCACTGCAGTGAGCACATCCAGAAGTATCTGGGCATCACCCTGCTGCCCCAGGCCGGTGTGGCCCTGGGCATGGCGGCCACCGCAGCACAGCTGTCGGACGGCCACATGGTGCGCAACGTGGTGCTGTTCTCGGTGCTGGTGTATGAGCTGGTTGGCCCGACCCTGACCAAGATGTCTCTGATGGCAGCTGGTGAGATCAAGCCGGAAGGCCGCACCAATGCCCGTGTGGAGAACAAGCCGGAAGAGCCGGTCACCCTGAGCTGAGCCTGAAGAAAAGCAAATGAAAAGCGTCCCGTTTTCCACTGCCCGAAGCGGCAGAGGTGGAAAACGGGGCGCTTTTTGTTTTGTCTATGGTTCAGTTCTGCTCCATGGTGTGGGTGGCAAACACCTTTTCGTCCTCCCACCACACGGGCTGCCCGGCGGCAAGGGTCTTGGGCATATCCAGCAGGCGCTGGTTGCGGCTGCCGCGGAACCGCAGGGAGATGTCGTGTTCGGCCTGCACAAATTCGCCGTCCACCAGCACGTCCAGCAGGCGCAGCAGCTCGTCTGTTGCTTCGCAGCGGGCAAGGCTTGGTTCTTTGCCGGTCAGCTGCTCCCAGGTGTAGCCGGAGTAGCACCACACCGTTTTGCCGGGGTACAGGGCCTTGAAGTTGCGCACAAAGGGCAGCAGTTCCCGCTGATTTTCCGGCTCCATCGGCTCGCCGCCCAGCAGGGAAATGCCGGCAATGTAATCCGGCTGGCAGGAAGCGAACACCTGATTGCGGGTGGGTTTGTCGAAGGGCTGGCCGTAGGCAAAATCCCAGGCCACAGCATTGAAGCACCCCGGGCAGTGGTGGCGGCAGCCGGAAACAAAAACGCTGGTGCGCACCCCCGGCCCGTTGGCGATATCGTAATATTTAATGGTTGCGTAGTTCATAATATGATTCCTGTAACTTGCAGAGAAATTTCCAATAAACTGGAAGTTTACCGTTACGGCCCTTCCGGTGAAAATACGTTTGGAGCGGCCCGCAGGCCGCTCCAAACGTGAAATCAAAAATAATAGTTCCGCTGTCATGCCCAGAGCGCAAGCGGCGGGCATTTTAAATCGTTTTACAGATGCAGCACGCGGTCCTTGATCTCCTGGGTGCGGCCTTGGTTCCAGAACTGAGTGCCGATGTAGCCGCAGGTGCGGCGGGCAACGTTCAGCTTGTTCTGATCGCGGTTGCCGCACTTGGGGCACTCCCACACCAGCTTGCCGTCATCCTCCACGATCTTGATCTCGCCATCGTAGCCGCAGCACTGGCAGTAGTCCGACTTGGTGTTCAGCTCTGCATACATGATGTTGTCGTAGATGAACTGCAGCACGCTCATCACGGCTTCCAGGTTGTCCTGCATGTTGGGCACTTCCACGTAGCTGATGGCACCGCCCGGCGACAGCTTCTGGAAATCGGACTCAAACTTCAGCTTGGTAAAAGCATCAATCGGCTCGGAAACGTGCACATGGTAGCTGTTGGTGATATAGTTCTTGTCGGTGATGCCGGGCACAATGCCAAAGCGCTTTTGCAGGCACTTGGCAAATTTATAGGTGGTGGATTCCAGCGGGGTGCCGTACAGGGAATAGTCGATGTTCTCGGCCTTCTTCCACTCGTTGCACTTGTCGTTCATGTGCTGCATCACGCTCAGGGCGAAGGGCTTGGCACCGGCATCGGTGTGGCTCTTGCCGGTCATATACTTCACGCACTCGTACAGGCCGGCATAGCCCAGGCTGATGGTGGAGTAACCGCCGAACAGCAGCTTGTCGATCTTTTCGCCCTTCTTCAGGCGGGCCAGTGCGCCGTACTGCCACAGAATGGGGGCCGCATCGCTGGGGGTGCCCAGCAGCCGCTTGTGGCGGGCCTGCAGGGCGCGGTGGCACAGGGCCAGGCGCTCGTCAAAGATCTTCCAGAACTTTTCAAAGTTGCCCCCGGAGGAAAGCGCTACGTCCACCAGGTTGATGGTGACCACGCCCTGATTGAAGCGGCCGTAGTATTTGGGCTTGCCGGTCTCGGGGTCCACATAGGGGGTCAGGAAGCTGCGGCAGCCCATGCAGGTGTAGCAGTGGCCTTCGCCGTTTTTGTCCACCTTCATCTCCAGCATCTTCTTCTCGGAGATGTAGTCGGGCACCATGCGCTTGGCGGTGCACTTGGCGGCCAGCTCGGTCAGGTAGTAGTAGGGGGTGCCGGGGCGGATGTTGTCCTCTTCCAGCACATAGATCAGCTTGGGGAAGGCGGGAGTGATCCACACACCGGCCTCATTTTTCACGCCCTGATAGCGCTGGCGGATGGTCTCCTCAATGATGATGGCCAGATCTGCCTTTTCCTGCGGGTTGCGGGCCTCGCCCAGATACATGAACACGGTGATGAAGGGAGCCTGGCCGTTGGTGGTCATCAGGGTGACCACCTGATACTGGATGGTCTGCACACCGCGGTTGATCTCGTTGCGCAGGCGGCGCTCCACGATCTCCTTCTTGCGCTCGGCAGTAACATCCAGCCCTTCCATTTCCTGCTCAACCTCGGCGGCGATCTTCTTGCGGGAAACGTCCACGAAGGGGGCCAGATGGGTCAGGCTGATGCTCTGGCCGCCGTACTGGTTGGAAGCCACCTGAGCAATGATCTGGGTGGCAATGTTGCAGGCTGTGGAAAAGCTGTGGGGCTTTTCAATATAGGTGCCGGAGATCACGGTGCCGTTCTGCAGCATGTCCTCCAGGTTCACCAGGTCGCAGTTGTGCATGTGCTGGGCAAAGTAGTCGGAATCGTGAAAGTGGATCAGGCCGTCCTGGTGTGCCTTCACGATCTCGGGGTCCAGCAGCAGACGGGCGGTCAGGTCCTTGGAAATTTCACCGGCCATGTAGTCGCGCTGCACGCTGTTCACGGTGGGGTTCTTGTTGGCGTTTTCCTGCTTGACCTCTTCGTTCTGGCACTCGATCAGGCTCAGGATGCGCTCATCGGTGGTGTTGGTCTGGCGCTTCAAGCTCTGCACATAGCGGTAGGTGATATAGTGCCGTGCCACATCATGGGCCTGGATGTCCATGAGCTGGTTCTCCACCATATCCTGCACTTCTTCCACGCTCACGGCGCGGTTCAGGGCCTGGCACTGATCGGTTACAGCCGCAGCAATCTGGGTGATTTGATCTTTGGTCAGACGGCTCTGCCCGCCCACAGAGTCGCTTGCCTTGGTAACGGCAGTGATGATCTTGGTAATATCAAAGGGAACCTCGGCACCATTGCGCTTGATGATCTTCATAGCTCTCCTCCTTATAAAATACAGCTGACAGCGTGAACGGGCACCCCTTACAATAAGGGATACCCGTTTGCGCGCTTCGATATCCAAACTGAATGTGATTCTATCTTATCACTATTTAGTGATAAGTCAAGAAGAAAACCACTACATTTTGTGTTTTGGGATTTTAGCCAAAATTGAGAAGCAAATTTCAGAATAAAATCTGAACCAAACCCTCTTGACATTGCGCTATGAATTCCGGCAGGTAATATCCGCCGGAATTATACGCGGCGGAAAGCGAGCCGTTCTCTCTATATTATATAAATACATTAAAATGCACAAGAGAGCCGGGCTATGCCCGCCGCACCTGCTTCTGCAGGTGCGGCGAAGTTGAGCCTTCCGGTTTGCTG
>CAVIXY010000101.1:0-7936 GCA_963646665.1 Bacteroides sp. CAG:545 | reverse complement strand
ATAATGGCGTGCTCGTTCTCGCGCACGGTCACGCTGCTGCCGGTCACATCGCCGCAGGTGCAGGCCGCCTCGCACAGGGCGGGGCACACCCGGCTGGTAAATTCCGGGAAGCGGTTGGTCACCATCAGGCGGTGGAGCGCCAGCTCCCACTTGCCCTGATACACCAGGTCGTTCCACTCCGGGATCAGGTTGTTCAGCGGGCAGCCGGAAGCCATGCCGCCGATCATCATGCCTGCCTGACAGAAGGGAACGCCGCAGTCCATGCAGCGCGCTGCCTGGGTCTGCTGCTCCTCGCGGGAGAGCCAGACGTGAAATTCGTTAAAGTTTTCAATGCGCTCCAGCGGCGGCACGTCCGTGCTGGTTTTGCGCGAATAATCCATAAATCCTGTGGTCTTGCCCATAATGCTGCCCTCCTTACTTCTTCTTCTGCACGGTGTAGAATGCTTCGATCTGCGCCTGCTCGCCGTCCAGACCGCGCTCCTCCACGGAGGCGATCACCCGCAGCATGCGGTCATAATCGTAAGGCAGAACTTTCTTGAACTTGGGCAGAAATTCGCTGAAGTTGTCCAGGATCTCCTTGCCACGGGGGGAGCCGGTGGCTTCCACGTGCTCGCGGATCAGCTCTTTCAGGGTGGACACATCGTACTTGTGCTCCACCGGTTCCAGGCTGACGGTCTCCTTGTTGACCCGCTGGTAGAAATCCCAGTTCTCATCCAGCACGAAGGCAATGCCGCCGGTCATGCCGGCTGCAAAGTTTTTGCCGGTCTGGCCCAGCACCACCACGGTGCCGCCGGTCATGTACTCGCAGCCGTGGTCGCCCACACCCTCCACAACGGCGGTAGCACCGCTGTTGCGCACGGCAAAGCGCTCACCGGCCACGCCGGAGATAAAGGTCTTGCCGCTGGTGGCACCGTACAGGGCCACGTTGCCGATAATGATGTTCTCTTCCGGCTTGAAGGTGATGCCCTGCGGCGGGCGCACCACGATCTTGCCGCCGGACAGGCCCTTGCCCATGTAGTCGTTGCAGTCGCCCACCAGGTCCAGGGTCAGGCCGTTGGGAATAAACGCACCAAAGCTCTGGCCGCCGGCACCCACGCAGTGGGCGGTGTACACGTCATCCGGCAGGGTGTTGCCGTACTTGCGGGTGATCTCGCTGCCAAAGATGGCACCAAAGGCGCGGTCGGTGTTGGAAACATCCAGGCTGACGCTCTGGGCCGCTTTGCTGTTCAGCTTGAACTTCTTCATCAGCACCTTCATATCGAGGGTGTTTTCCAGGTGGAAGTCGTAGGTGTCGGCAGGCACAAAGTGCACGTTGCTGTTGACAATGGCGGGGTTGTGCAGGATGCAGTCCAGATCCATCTTGGAAGCGCGGCTGCCGGGGGCAGCAGGCTTGACCTTGAGCAGGTCGGTGCGGCCCACCAGCTCATCCATGGTGCGCACACCCAGCTTGGCCATGTACTCCCGCAGCTCCTGCGCTACGAAGGTCAGGTAGTTGATGATGTACTCCGGCTTGCCCTTGAAGTTCTTGCGCAGTTCCGGGTTCTGGGTGCAGATGCCCATGGGGCAGGTATCCAGATTGCACACACGCATCATCACGCAGCCTTCGGCCATCAGCAGGGTGGTGCCAAAGCCGAACTCTTCTGCGCCCAGCATACAGCTGATGGCAACGTCCCGGCCGGAGAGCAGCTTGGAGTCGCTCTCAATGCGCACACGGGTGCGTAGGCCGTTCAGGATCAGGGTCTGATGGGTCTCGGCAATGCCCAGCTCCCAGGGCAGACCAGCATTCTTGATGGAAGTGCGGGGAGCTGCACCGGTGCCGCCATCGTAACCGGACACCAGGATGACCTGGGCACCGCCCTTGGCCACACCGGCTGCAATGGTGCCCACGCCTGCTTCGCTCACCAGCTTGACGTTGATGTTGGCGTGGCGGTTGGCATTTTTCAGGTCGTAGATCAGCTCAGCCAGGTCCTCGATGGAGTAGATGTCGTGGTGGGGCGGGGGAGAGATCAGGCCCACGCCGGTGGTGCTGTGGCGGGTGCAGGCAATCCAAGGGTACACCTTGGCACCGGGCAGGTTGCCGCCCTCGCCGGGCTTTGCACCCTGTGCCAGCTTGATCTGGATCTCTTCGGCGGAAACAAGGTACTTGCTGGTAACGCCGAAGCGTGCGGACGCCACCTGCTTGATCTTGGAATTGCTCTCGCTGTGGTAGCGCTCCTCCGGTTCGCCGCCCTCGCCGGTGTTGCTGCGGCCGCCTAGGCGGTTCAGTGCAATGGCAATGGTCTCGTGGGCTTCGCTGCTCAGGGCACCATAGCTCATGGCTGCACCCTTGAACCGCTTGACAATGGAGCTGACCGGCTCCACCTCTTCCAGCGGAATGCCGCCGTTGGGGTCAAAGTTGAAGTCCAGCAGGCTGCGCAGGTGCACACCGTCCTGGCCCATGGTGTCCACCGTATGGGTGAACTGCTTGAAGGCGTTGTAGTCATTGGTCCAGCAGGCCTTCTGGAACAGGTGGATGGTCTGGGGGTTGAACAGGTGTTCTTCCTTGCCGCTGCGGAACTTGTGGGCACCGCCGTCTGCCAGTTCCATGCTGATGTCCAGGCCCAGGGGGTCGAAGGCGGCGTTGTGCTGGGCTTCCACATCGGCCTGGATATCCTCCAGCTCAATGCCGCCCACACGGCTCACCGTGCCGGTGAAGTACTTGTCGATGACGTCCTTGGAGATGCCCACAGCCTCAAAAATCTGGCTGCTCTGATAGCTCTGGATGGTGGAAATGCCCATCTTGGAAGCAATCTTCACAATGCCGCTCAGAATGGCGTTGTTGTAGTCCTCCACGGCGGCGTAGTAATCCTTGTCCAGCAGGCCCTCGTCAATCAGCTGGCCGATGGTCTCGTGGGCCAGGTAGGGGTTGACGGCGCAGGCACCATAGCCCAGCAGGGTGGCAAAGTGGTGCACCTCGCGGGGTTCGGCACTTTCCAGGATTAGGGCCAGGGCGGTGCTCTTCTTGGTGCGGATCAGGTACTGGGAAACAGCCGATACCGCCAGCAGGCTGGGAATGGTCACGTGGTACTCATCCACATCGCGGTCGGACAGGATGATGATGTTGGCACCCTCTTTGTAAGCGCGGTCCACTTCCAGGAACACACGGTCGATGGCCTTTTCCAGGCTGGTGTTCTTGTAGTAGTTGATGGACACCGTGGCCGCCTTGAAGCCCGGCACGTTCATGTATTTGATCTTGAGCAGGTCGGTGCTGGTCAGAATGGGATTGTGCACTTTCAGCACTTTGCAGTTCTCGGGCTTATCTTCCAGCAGGTTGCCGTGGGCACCAATGTACACGCTGGTGGAGGTGACGACCTTTTCGCGGATGGCGTCAATGGGCGGGTTGGTGACCTGTGCAAAGCGCTGCTTGAAGTAGTTGAACAGCGGCGGGTGCTGGCTGCTGAGCACGGCCAGCGGGGTGTCGGTGCCCATGGCACCGGAAGGCTCGGCACCGGCACGGGCCATGGCCAGGATCATGGTGTTCACGTCCTCGTACTGGTAGCCGAACACCTTCTGCAGGCGGGTGAGCTGGTCGCCGGAATAGCTGGGCACCTTCACGTTGGGGATCTTGAGCTTGTGCAGCTCCACCAGGTTGCGGTCGATCCACTCGCCGTAGGGTTCGCGGCTGGCGTAAAACTCCTTGAGCTTCTCGTCATCCACCACTTCACCCTTGATGGTATCCACCAGCAGCATTTTGCCGGGGCGCAGACGGTCCTTGACCAGGATGTTTTCCGGGTCGCATTCCAGCACGCCCACCTCAGAGGACAGAATCATGCGGCCATCCTTGGTGATGTAGTAGCGGCTGGGGCGCAGACCGTTGCGGTCCAGCACGGCGCCCATCACGTCACCGTCCGAGAACAGGATGGCGGCGGGGCCGTCCCACGGCTCCAGCATGGTAGCGTAATACTGATAGAAATCGCGCTTTTTCTGGCTGATGTTCTTGTTGTTTTCCCACGGCTCGGGAATGGTGATCATCACGGCCAGGGGCAGGTCCATGCCGTTCATCACCATGAATTCCAGGGCGTTGTCCAGCATAGCGGAGTCCGAGCCGGAGGTGTTGATGATGGGCAAAATCTTGTTCATGTCGTCCTGCATGATGGGGCTGGAAATGCTCTCCTCACGGGCCAGCATGGCATCCGTGTTGCCCTTGATGGTGTTGATCTCGCCGTTGTGCAGAATAAAGCGGTTGGGGTGGGCGCGCATCCAGCTGGGGTTCGTGTTGGTGGAAAAGCGGCTGTGCACCATGCCGATGGCGGACTCATAATCCGGGTCCTGCAGGTCGGTGTAGAACAGGCGCAGGTCGTGCACCAGGAACATGCCCTTGTACACGATGGTGCGGCTGGACAGGCTGGGCACGTAAGTGCCGTTGCTGGCCTGCTCAAACACGCGGCGCACAATGTACAGCTTGCGGTCAAAGTCGATGCCCTTGCTCACTTTGGCGGGCTTTTTGATGAAGCACTGCCAGATGGCGGGCATACAGTCGCGGGCCTTCTGGCCCACGGCGTCCGGGTTTACCGGCACCTTGCGCCAGGCCAGAAACTCCAGCCCTTCCTTGCGGGTAACCACCTCAAACAATTTCATGGCCTGGGCACGGGTGTGCTCGTTCTGGGGGAAGAAGAACATGCCCACGCCGTATTCGCGCTCGTTGCCCAGGCGGATGTTCATTTCCTCGGCCACTTTGGAGAAGAACTTGTGGCTGATCTGCAGCAGAATGCCCACGCCGTCACCTGTTTTGCCTTCTGCGTCCTTACCGGCGCGGTGTTCCAGCCGCTCCACAATGGACAAGGCATCATCCACAGTCTGATGGCTTTTGCGGCCCTTGATGTCCACCACAGCGCCGATGCCGCAGGCATCGTGCTCAAACTGTGGATCGTACAGGCCAAGGGTGTTCTTCTGCTCTGTAAAGTTTTCCATAGACTTTCCCATCCTTTTAAATCAAATCCTCACCGGATGCGGCACCCTCCGCATTCTGACAAAAAAGAAAAGCGCCCCGCAAGGGCAGAGTATACCCTTGCGGAACGCCTTTGTTCCGGTACTTATTATTATAGCGGGCCGTGAAGAATCTTCAAGTGACAGCTGCACCAAATCTGATAGCCGCTTTGCACCGCATTCTGTGCGAAACGTCTTGAAAAAACACTTCTGTCCCCGCAGGGCGCACAAAACCCGCCGTTCCGGCGGTCATCGTGAAGGCGGGAACGTCGGGTCAACCGCATGACTGCTGTGTTTCAGAAAGTCAGGGCCGGGCAGCGGCCTGTCTGTGGGTGAAGAACCATCCGACTGCCAGCAGGGCAGAGCCTGCACCCAGCAGGATGCTGCCAGCCCCGGCAGAAGTGCCGGTCTGCGGCAGGGTGTTTGGCGCTTCGTTTTGGGCAGCTGCTTCCCCGGCAGGGGATTCTGCAGGAGCCGGGGCGGAACTGCCCACCGGTTCCAAGGTTTCCGGCACCTCATCTTCGTACATTTCCGGGGTAATATAGCTGATCATCGTGGGCGGATTTTCCGGCAGGATGGGCTGCTCCGCGGATGCTTCCGGCTCGGCCGCTTCAGAGGAAACGGCTGCTTCCTCGGGCAGAGCATCGGCAGCGGCCCCCATGGGGGCAAGGCAGAGCAGCAGGCCCAGAGCCAGGGCTGCAAAAAGATGTTTCCACTGCATTCTGCCGCCCTCCTTTCTGATAGAGAATTGTTGTGGTGATTTACTATCTTTATCATAGCAATTCCGGGCGGAAAAATGCAAGTGTTTTGCGGAAAAATCAGGTTTCATGCAGATAAATTCGGAACTTTGAATAAACCTGAGCCTTATTCATTTTGCAAGATGGCAAAAGGCACCGACACTATTGTTGCAAATACGTTGCATTGGTGTTGCGCTTTTTGGCTTTACAGGCGGCCAAGGATGGCACGCAGATCCTCTTCCGGGGTGGTGATGGCCTTCAGGGCATATTTGTCCTGCAGGGTGCGTACCACCCCCGGCGAGAGAAAGGCCGGCAGGGTAGGCCCCAGCCGGATGCCCCGGATGCCCAGCGCCAGCAGCGCAATCAGGATGCACACGGCCTTCTGTTCAAACCAGCACAGCACCAGCGAAAGCGGCAGGTCGTTTACGCCGCAGCCAAAGGCATCGGCCAGGGCCAGCGCAATGCGGATGGCACTGTAGGCATCGTTGCACTGTCCCACGTCCAGAATGCGGGGCAGCCCGGTGCCCGGAACGGTGCCCAAAGGCAGGTCGTTGAGCCGGAATTTGCCGCAGGCCAGGGTCAGGATCACTGTGTCCGGCGGGGTGAGCTTGGAAAACTCGGTGTAGTACCGGCGGCTTGGCCGGGTGCCATCGCAGCCGCCCACCAGGAAAAAGTGCCGGATCTTGCCGTCCTTTACGGCCTGCACGATCTCACCCGCGTGGCTCAGCACGGCGGCGCGGGCAAAGCCGGTGGTTACCACTTTGCCGCCGTTCATGCCGGGCAGCAGGGTGTCCTCAGGGTAGCCGCCCAGTTCCAGCGCTTTGGCGATGACCGGGGAAAAGTCGCGCCTTTCGTCAATGTGCACGATGCCGGGGTAAGACACCACCGAGGTGGTGAATACCCGGTCGGCATAGCTGGCCCGCAGGGGCATGATGCAGTTTGTGGTGAACAGAATGGGGGCGGGAATGTCCTCAAATTCCCGCTGCTGGTTCTGCCACGCCGTGCCGAAATTGCCCTTCAGGTGCGGGTACTTCTTTTTCAGCTCCGGGTAGCCGTGGGCAGGCAGCATTTCCGAGTGGGTGTAGATGTTGATGCCCTTGTCCCTGGTCTGTTCCAGCAGCTGCTGCATGTCGTAGAGGTCGTGGCCGGAAATTACGATGAACGGCCCCTTTTCAATGGTCAGGGGCACCTGCACGGGTTCCGGATCTCCAAAGGCCCCGGTATTGGCGGCATCCAGCAGTTCCATGCAGTGGTAGCTGGCTTCTCCGGTGGTCTGCACCAGTTTCCAAAGCTCCTCTGTGGATATGCCGTCTGTGCCAATGGCCTGCAGTGCGGTGCAGAAGAACCGGTCCAGCTCCGGGTCAATGCGGCCCAGCACCCGGGCGTGGTAGTTGTAGGCCGCCATGCCCCGCAGGCTGAACAACACAAAGCTTTTCAGGCTGCGCACATCCTCATCCGGCTCCTGCCACAGCCGCTGCATGTCGTAGGCGGGGGCCGCGCCGGGGCTGGCATCCTGTACCCGCCGGGTCAACTCGTCCACGGTGGAAGCATCAAAGTTGACGTTGGTAATGGTGGTGAACAGCCCCTGCATGAGCAGCCTGGCCTGCTCCGGGGCGGGGGAACGCCCTTCGCCGATCAGCTGCCCGGCATAGGCAATCAGGGTGCCGGTGAGCCGGTCCTGCGCGGCAGCGGTTTCGGCAGATTTGCCGCACACCCCGGCCGCCCCGGTGCAGGCTTTGCAGCCTGCGGCCTGCTCACACTGAAAACAAAACATTTGCTCGTCCATAAACTACTCCCTTTCCAGCAGAAGATACCGGGAGTATGGGCGCTGGAAAACTGTTTTATGCAGAGAAGAGCTGCGGGATGAGCGGTGTGTCGGCAGCTTTCTCCTCGGACAGCAAACGGGTTGTGGCTCCCAGCATCAGCTTCGCTATCGCTCGCACATTGCTGGCCACGGCCCCAACAACAACTCCCTGTTTCCGCCACTGGCGGCGGTCATTGTTGTTGCAGGACCCAAGTCCCGCCCCAACGCTTACGCGCCGGGGCCCCACCTCCCGGAAGTCCTCGGGAAAACTACCGGCCCGCAGCCCGGTCAGCAGCATCTTCCCGGCTGGCCAGCTATTTGCACAACAAAAAGAGCCGCACTCTTGCGAACGCGGCTCTCGAAATGCCTTGATAAAACTTAGTAGGTAATGCCCTGTGCCATCATGGCGGTAGCAACCTTCAGGAAGCCG
>CAVIXY010000100.1:3786-7946 GCA_963646665.1 Bacteroides sp. CAG:545 | reverse complement strand
GGTCCCTGCCACCGCAGGTGGTAGGGCGGGCAATGGAATGGCCCGTTGCATTTGCGTGGAAAGCTATCTGCCGACCTGCCAGTCTACGGACATTTTCCAAAAAAGCACTCCGACCGAGTCCTTATACAAGTGACTGCACTTCCGCCTGAATGTCCTCAATGCTGCGCATGGCGTTTCCCTGGGTGCAGTGCACGGTGTGCCAGCCCAGGTGGGCCGCGCAATATTCCGCCGCCTCACGGCTGCGGGCCAGGTATGCGGTATCTTTTTCGTGCACATCCTTTTTGCTTTCATCCCCGTGGTAGCGGGCCGTCATCAGCTTCTGGCTCACGGCGGGGTCTACCTGCAGGTAGATCACGGCATCCGGTGCGGGCAGGCCCAGCAGATGGAACTCGTAATCAAACAGCCAGTGCAGAAAACTCTCCCACTGGTCCGGCGGCAGCTTGGAACACTGGTGCACCGCGTTGGAGGTGGTGTAGCGGTCGGCGATGATGATACCTCCCTGCTCATAAAAGCTGCCCCAGCTGGTTTTGTAGCTGGCGTAGCGGTCCACCGCATAAAAACTGGACGCTGCATAGGCGTTCACATCGTCCGGGTGCTGGCCGAACTGCCCAGCCAGATACATCTTGACCAGGGCGCTGGAGTCACTGGCGTAATCCGGGAAGGTGATCTCCCGCACCGGCAGGCCCTTTTCCTTCAAATGGGCCGCCAGCAGCTGGGCCTGCGTGGCCTTGCCGCTGCCGTCCAGCCCTTCAATGACGATCAGTTTTCCCCTGCTCATGCTTCGGCCTCCCCTTTGATGGCGGCATACTTTGCACGCACCTCAGCCGTTTTGCCGCAGCACATTTTGCCTTCCGGGCAAGGGCCGCTGATGCAGGCCGGGCCGGACTGCGCAAAGATGTGCGGGGCGATGGGATACACCAGCCGGAACATTTCTTTGGCCAGAGCGCGGATCTCCCACTGGGCACGGCTGCAGCAGCGCAGGTGGAAGAAGTTCTGCAGGCTGCGGGCGTTCATGGTAACCACCATTTTGGTCTCGCAGGCGTTGGGCAGCACAAAGCGGGCGTCCTCGTTGGCCTGCTTGCTGGCCTTGGCACGGGCAGCCTTTTCCGGCATTCCCTCAGCCATCAGGCGGGCAGTGTGGCCCTCTTCCAGCTTGTGGGCCAGGTCCAGGTAACGTCTGGCGTCCTCTTCCATGCTGGCCAGGAAGGCAGCCTTTGCTTCCGGAATGGCTTCGATCTCCGGCGGCACCACATAGCGGAAATCATCCAGCCGCACATAGCGCTGGCTCTGCACGCTGAAGGACGCAATGCGGTGCCGGGTGATCTGGGCCAGAAGGGTGCGGCTGACCCCTTCGATGCCAAAGGTAAAGCTGGCATGCTCAATGGGGCTGGCATGGCCCAGGCTGCTGAGCATAGTCAGGAATTTTGCCGTTTTTTCCTCGTCCAGGCCGTCCAGCAGGTCGGTGATGTGGGCATCGGAATAGCAGAGCTTGGCGGCAGCAGCCACCACCTTTTCCGGTTCCGGGGTGTGCGCGATCAGGCGAACCGTCATCATTGTGTATCATTCCTCCGTATTGATTTTGGTCAGCGGCGCAAAGTTGGCCATGGTTTTTTTGATGCCGACCTTTTCAAAATTGATCTCCACGATCTGATCACCGGCCGCGGGCTTGACCTTGAGCACTGTGCCCCGGCCAAACACCTTGTGTTCCACCACATCGCCCGGCTCATAGTGCTTTGTGCCCGGTACTGCAGGCTTTGCGGCCCCCGGCGTTCCTGTAAAGTTTATCCGCTTTGCAGTATTTTTCTGCGTTGTTCCGTCAGAATATCCTGTTCCGAATCCAAAACGCACCGTAGGCTGGGTGGAACTGTTGCCGTAAGGAGCGGACGCTGCGCCCCGGTTGGCATAGCCAGAACCAAAGCTGCGGCGCTCCCCGGCATTGTATTCCCGGTTCAGATAGCCGCTGCGGATGCCGGAGCTGTATCCGGAACCATATCCGCTGCCGTATCCTCCGGCGCTGCGGTCCCAGCCGGACGGCCCGGAATAACCGGATGCTCCCCCGGGCACCGTATCGCTGTAGCTGCTGCCCCAGCCGCCCAGATGGGAGCGCTGCTCCAGCACCGGGCTGCGGGTCTCTTCGATGTACTCCGGCTCAATTTCCCGCAAAAAGCGGCTGGGCTCGTTGCGTTGGGTGCGGCCATAAAGCATCCGGGTAACGCTGTTGGAAATGTACAGTTCCTTTTTGGTGCGGGTGATGCCCACATAGGCCAGACGGCGCTCCTCTTCCAGGTCGGCTTCGGAATATTTGCTCATTTCACTGGGGAATACGCCCTCTTCCATGCCAATGAGGAACACATAGGGGAATTCCAGGCCCTTGGCGGAGTGAATCGTCATGAGCACCACCTGGTCCGCACTTTTGTTGTAGCTGTCAATGTCGCTGATCAGGGCAATGTCCTCCAGGTAGCCTTCCAGAGAAGCATCCTCGCCGTGCTGGTCGCAGTAGTTCTTCACGTTGTTGACCAGCTGGCCCAGGTTCTGCAGGCGGTCTGCTGCATCTTCGTGCCCCTTGGCCGCGTCTGCTTCCAGCATGGCCTTGTAGCCGGTCAGCTCAATGACATCGGCGGCAAAGGCATCCAAAGGCTTTGTGGCCAGAGAATCCTGCAGCGCGCCGTAGATCTGCCAGAACTTGAGCAGCGGCATCACGGCACGGCTCAGCTTGGCGTACTGGTCGGCATGGCCGATGATGTCCAGCATACTTACGCCTTCCTGCGCGGCCAGGTCTGCAATGACCTCCACGGTGGTATTGCCGATCTTGCGGGCAGGCTCGTTGATGATGCGGCGCAGGCGCACATCATCCCGCGGGTTTGCCACAATGGACATGTAAGAATGAATATCCTTGACCTCTTTGCGGTCGTTGAAGCGCTGGCCGCCCACGATTTTGTGGGGAATACCGGCACGGGTAAAGTAGCTTTCTACCGGGGCCGACTGCGCGTTCATGCGGTAAAGGATGGCGTGGTCGGCCAAGTGTCCACCCTCTTTCAGGTGCTGGCCGATGATGTCTGCAATGTGACTGGCCTCGTCCTGCTCGTTCTCCGCCGTATACACCTGCACCTTGTCGCCCGCACCATTGTCGGTCCACAGGGTTTTGCCCTTGCGCTCGGTGTTGTGCTGGATAACGCAGTTGGCTGCTTCCAGAATGTTGGAGGTGGAGCGGTAATTCTGCTCCAGCCGGATGGTTTTGGTGCCGGGGTAAACGCGCTCAAAGTTGAGGATGTTTTCAATGGTGGCGCCCCGGAAGCGGTAGATGCTCTGATCGTCATCGCCCACCACACAGATATTGCGCTCCGGGCCGGTGAGCAGGCTTACCAGCCGGAACTGTGCCACGCTGGTGTCCTGATACTCGTCTACCAGCAGGTAACGGTACTTGTTCTGATAAAATTCCCGCACCTCGGTGTGCTCCGCCAGCAGCTGCACGGTGTGGTAGATCAGATCGTCAAAATCAAAGGCACCGGCCTCTTTCAGCTTTTTTTCGTAGGCGGCATAGATCCGGGCCGCCAGCGCACCCTTGGTATCCTTGGCGGGGTTTGCCAGGGCCTGTTCGGGGCTGACAAGCTGGTCTTTCCAGCGGCTCATCTGATTGATGGCGCTTTTGACCGGGAAGAACTTATCGTCCACATTCAGGTCCTTGTACACCGCCTTCATCACCCGCTGGGAGTCGTCCGTGTCGTAAATGGTGAAGCTGCGCGGGTAGCCGATTTCTTCCGCCCAGCGGCGCAGGATGCGCACGCAGGCCGAGTGGAAGGTGGACGCAAACACCTCGTCCCCCTCCTCGCCGCCCAGCATCCGGCGCAGGCGCTCCTTCAGCTCCCCGGCGGCCTTGTTGGTAAAGGTAATGGCCATCACATTCCAGCTGCGCACTGCATTCTGGCGCAGCATTCCGTCCAGCCAGCTGGGGGCATCGGTACCGGTCATAATGGCGGTGCGCAGGGCTTTGACGTCCTCTTCGGTGGCGGGGCGGGGCGTCTGCCGGGACCCGTGGGCCGAACCGAACCGGATCAGGTTGGCAATGCGGTTGACCAGCACGGTGGTCTTGCCGCTGCCTGCACCGGCCAAGATCAGCAGCGGGCCGTTGGTGGTAAACACCGCATCTCGCTGCATTTCGT
>CAVIXY010000100.1:0-3776 GCA_963646665.1 Bacteroides sp. CAG:545 | reverse complement strand
ATTGGTGGTAAACACCGCCTGCCGCTGCATATCGTTCAGGCGGCCAAACTGCTTTTCAATATAGGTATCGCGCAGCGCGCAGAATTCCTGTGTGAGATCTGTTGCCATGGTTTCCCCTGTTCCTTTTTTGTTTATATTATCAAAGTACAGTATACCACAATTTGAAACGATTGAGAATAGCCGCCGCGTTCGCTCTGGCTATTTTCAGCGGAAAAAATATTTTTAATTTTAACATTATTTTACGCCCAAAGCGAACGCGGCGGACATTTCAAATCGTAAAACAAAAACCGCCCGGCAGCTCTTGCGAACCAGCGGGCGGGAAAATCGCTTTTTCAGGAGATGCTTAGCCGAAGATGTTGATCAGGATACCAGCAGCAACGGCAGAGCCAATGACGCCGGCCACGTTGGGGCCCATGGCGTGCATCAGCAGGAAGTTCTGGGGGTTCTCGCTCTGGCCCACCTTCTGGGACACACGAGCGGCCATAGGCACAGCAGAAACGCCTGCAGAACCGATCAGCGGGTTGACCTGGCCGCCGGTAACGGCGTACATCACCTTGCCGCACAGCACACCGGCTGCCGTACCAAAGGAGAAAGCAATCAGGCCCAGCACGATGATGAACAGGGTGCGGGTGTTCAGGAAGGTGTTGGCAGAAGTGGTACAGCCAACGGACAGTGCCAGGAAGATGGTGATGATGTTCATCAGCTCATTGCCGGCGGTTTTCTGGATACGATCCACCACGCCGCATTCCTTCATCAGGTTGCCCAGCATCAGCATACCAACCAGGACGGCGGCATCGGGCACGATGAGGGAAACAATGATGGTGACCATGACGGGGAAGATGATCTTCTCGGTCTTGGACACGGTGCGCAGCTGCTTCATCACAACGGTGCGTTCCTTCTTGGTGGTCAGCGCCTTCATGATGGGCGGCTGGATGACAGGCACCAGGGCCATGTAACTGTAAGCCGCCACGGCGATGGAACCCAGCAGCTCAGGAGCCAGACGGGAGGTAACAAAGATTGCAGTGGGGCCATCTGCACCGCCGATGATGGCAATGGCAGCGGACTGCTTCTGGGTAAAGTCCACCAGGCCGGTGGCGGCCAGCAGGCGGGCACCCATGTAAGTACCAAAGATGCCGAACTGTGCGGCAGCACCCAGCAGCAGACTCTTGGGGTTGGAGATCAACGGAGCAAAGTCGGTCATGGTGCCGATGCCCAGGAAGATCAGCGGGGGGTAAATGCCCAGCTTAACGCCCATGTACAGCATATCGGCCAGACCGCCGTTGTTCAGGATCTGCACCCACATAGGGTGTTCCAGACCGTCGCCAACAAAGTATTCCATGTGGATGATGCCGCTGCCCGGCAGGTTTGCCAGGATCATGCCAAATGCCATGGGCAGCAGAATCAGGGGTTCAAATTCCTTCACGATGGCCAGATACAGCAAAAAGCAGCCCACGCAGATCATGACCGCGTACAGGTAGCCGCCGGGCTCACCGAACCGTGCAAAGCCGGAACTTTGGAAAATACCGACCAGAGTATCAATAAACTGTGTCATGTTCTTCCTCCTGTGTTAAAACGGGGCCGTGGTGTCGTTCACACCGGCCTTGCCCCAGCCGTTGGTGCCGCGGCGCACCGCCTTGAGGGTGTACTTGCCATTGCCCATTGCGTGGATGGCGGCCATGATGGCAGCCACCACATCACCGGGAATGCCCTCTTCCACCTGGGGAGCCGGTGCAGCGGCCTGCTGCACGGGAGCAGCGGGCTTTGCAGGGGCGGCAGGCTTGGAGGCAGCAGCCTTTTTCTTGCTGGCCAGGCCGTCAAAGATCTTGCCCTCCAGCGTGATGATCGCCATCAGCAGCACGAGGATCAAGAACACCAGCACCATACCCGAAAGGGTAACGATGACGTCAAAACCTAAATCCATGGGTTTTCCTCCTGTTTCTGTATAGATCGCGGCGGACACCATGCCTGCCGCAAAACAATTTGGGAATATTATACCTTATTTTCCCATTTAATTCAACAAAAATGGACAAATTTTCTCCCTGCCGCTTTGTGCAGTCGGATGGACAAATGGTGCTGGATCAGCGGCGGCCCACACGCGGGGTGGCGTCCATAAAGCCGGTTTCCAGCTTATCACCGATGGAAAGGCTCTGTGCCGTGCCCAGGGCCACGCAGTTTACGGGGTCGGGCGAAACGGTCACTTCCACCTTCAGCTCCTGGGCCAGATACTCGGTCAGGCCGTGCAGCTGGGCGCCGCCGCCGGTAAGCATTACGCCATTGCGGTAGATATCGCCGGCCAGTTCCGGCGGGGTCTTTTCCAGCACCTGGTGGGCTGCGCTGCCAATCTGCTCGCTGAGCATCATCACCGGCTCGTACAGATCATCGGTGGAAACAGTCACGCGCACCGGCAGGCCGGTGAGCAGGCTGCGGCCTTTGATCTCCATGGTCTCGTGGAAATCGGTTTTCTGGGGGCAGCAGGCCACATGCTTTTTCAGTTCCTCAGCGGTGCGCTGACCAATGGCAATGCTGAACTTATTGCGCACGTGCTTGAGGATCTCGTCATCGTAGTGGTTGCCCGCCACCCGCACGCTGGTGGCCTTGACCTTGCCGCCCAGGCTCAGCACGGCAATGTCGGTGGTGCCACCGCCAATGTCAATGATCATGCGGCCGTCCGGCTGGGTGATGTCAATGCCGGACCCCAGGGCAGCGGCGATCGGCTCATCAATCAGGTACACCTGACGGGCACCGGCAGCCACCACAGCTTCCACCACGGCATCGCTTTCAATGCCGGTGATGGCGGCGGGCACACACACAGCCACCCGGGGCTTGACCATATGGGAGCTGTACACCTGCTTGACAAAGCGGCAGATCAGCTCGCGGGTCATGGTGTGGTCACTGATCACGCCGTCCTTCAGCGGGAAAATAGCGGAAATGTAATTGGGAGTGCGGCCCACCATGGCCAGGGCCTTATCGCCCGCTTCCAGCACCGAGTTCTTGCGGGTGTCCATTGCCACAACGCTGGGCTGGTTGAGCACAACGCCCTTGCCCTCCTGCGCAATGATGATGGTGGTGGTGCCAAGGTCGATGCCAATATCGTTCTGTGCCATAAATCGTTTTTCCTTTCTCTCTTCCTCTATCGTAAAGGCCCGGCAGCTCCGGACCGGAAACATACTGTTTTATAGTATAACATAGTTGCGGCAAAATGTATACAAATTTTGATGGAGCTTATTGTAGGGCCTGTGAACCGGGACAGATGCAGTTGTTCAGCGGGACGGCAGGGAGTTTCTCCAGCGAATGTCCTGGAGGTGGGGCCCCGGTGCGCAAGCACTGGGGCGGGACTGGAGTCCCGGGCTGTTCGCGGAGAAAGCACCCTGCCGGCCTGCCCTCACTCTGCTGCTTCCATCTGTTCCGGCGGGCACTCTGCCTGCAGCAGGGCACACAGGCCGCTGTAGCGCAGGTTCTGGCGGATGTTGCCCATCATGCGGTTCACCACATCGCGGCGGCCCGCCACAATGCACATCCTGCGCGCACGGGTCACACCGGTGTAAAACAGGTTGCGGTAGCACAGGCGGGGCGGCACCTGCGCCACCGGCAGGATCACCGCCGGGAACTCGCTGCCCTGGCTCTTGTGCACCGTAATGGCATAGGCGATCTCCAGTTCGTTGAGGTTCTCAGCCGGGTACACCAGCCGCCGGTCGTCCATGCGCACCACCATGGAACGGTCCCGGGTGTTGATGGACTCCACAATGCCGATGTCACCGTTGTAAGCGCCCACGCCC
>CAVIXY010000099.1:0-8024 GCA_963646665.1 Bacteroides sp. CAG:545 | reverse complement strand
TTCCTTACAAGTTTTTCGATATTGTTCAATTTTCAAGGTCCCGGGCGCCTCAGCCTTGCGGCTGACGACTCGATTATTTTACCACCGAAGCGGCTTTTTGTCAAGCTCTTTTTTGAAGATTTTTTGAAGTTCTTGTCGAACCGCATCGTTTCTTCACGCTTGGACGTCCGTTTTGAAGTTTTGCATTCTTTCGGATGTCCGCCTGACAGTTTTGTATTTTAGCACAGCCTTTTTCAAAAAGCAAGCCTTTTTTCAACATTTTTTGAGGAAAGTCCCTCTTTTGACATTTTGCCCAGTTTTTCCCTTTGGGTTTTGGATTCTGTGCACTCATTCTTCCAGCAGCCGGTTCCGCAGCAGTACCAGCAGCTTGCGTTCCCGCCGGGAGATCTGCACCTGTGTGGTATGCAGAACCTTTGCTGTCTCACTCTGTGTCCGGTTGCCGTAAAAACGCAGCTGCAGCAGCAGACGGTCCTGTTCCGGCAACGCATTCAGTACCTCTGCCAGACTGATCTTATCGGCCAGCGCTTCTTCCGGGGACTCCACCGGGATATCCAGCTGATGGCCCTCCTCTTCTCCGCTTTCCGGGGTCAGGCTCATGGCAGGCTGTGCCGCCTGTATGGCCAGCGTGATGTTTTCCAGCGGTTCCTGCAGCTGTTCTGCCAGTTGGGAAAGGGTCGGCTCGGTTCCGCACAATTTCATGGTGTGCTCCCGCGCTGCCTGAATCCGCAGGCTCAGCTCCTTCAGGGAACGGCTCACCTTGACGGTTCCACCCTCCCGGAACAGCTTTTTGATCTCGCCCAGGATCACCGGTACTGCGTAGGTGGAAAAGCAGACGCCGCGCGCTTCATCAAAATTGTCACAGGCCTTGATCAGCCCCATACACCCCGCACCGTAAAGGTCATCGTAGTCGATGCCCCTGCCGCGGAACCGCCCGGCACAGGCATGCACCAGCCCAAGATTCTGCTCAATAAATGTTTCCCGCCGGGTTTTGTCCGAAATCATTGCATCGACCGCCTTTCTTTTTATGTACGCGCTGCTTCCCGCTCCGAAAGACGTTTGATCAGCACCACCTTTGTGCCTTTGCCGGGCCGGGAGGTGACCCGGACCTTATCCATAAAGCTCTGCATCACCGCAAAACCCAGGCCGGAACGCTCTTCCGGGTTGCCGGTGGTAAACAACGGCTCCATGGCCCGGGAGATATCCGGAATACCGATGCCTTTGTCCGTTACCGTGATGCGCACTTCCCGCTCCGGATAAACCGCCACCGTGACCAGCACCGGGCCGATCCGGTCCGGGTAGGCGTGTACAATGCAGTTGGTGACTGCTTCCGACACCGCCGTTTTCAGATCTGCCAGCTGCGGAACCGTGGGGTCATACCGCGCCAGAAACGCCGCCACTGCACCGCGGGCAAAGGCCTCGTTGACGCTGAGCGAATCGAATTGGATACGGGTCGTATTTTCCGCTTTCATAGTTCATTCCTCCGTTTGTGGTCCGTCTACGCACCGGATCTGCGCCAGCCGCAGCACCTTTTGCAGCTGTGCAGGTGCATGTTGAATGTTCAGTGCCGTTCCCAGAATCTTTGCCCGGCGCTGGCGGCCCAGGATCAGCCCGACTCCGGACGAATCCATAAATCCTACCCCGCCAAAATCCAGCACCATGGTCTGCGGGGCGCGGCTGACCAGTGCATCGTCCAGCTGCATCCGCAGGCTTTGGGCGGCATCATGGTCGATCTCGCCGGAAAGATACGCATACAGCACCTCTCCGGCTGCGCTGAAGCTTACCGTTGCCATTGCCTGTCCATCTCCTTTGTTCTTTATAATAAAAAGAAAGATCCCGTACACATAGTTCCAGTGTACGGGATCGCTGCGTTATTTTTTAGAAAAGCGTGTCGGCTCAGCTGTTTTCCAGCAGAGCGGCGGCTTCCAGGGCGGCGGCTTCGCTGCCGCAGACCAGCAGGCCACGCCGGGTATTGGCGTGGGCCAGCTTTACGGCTTCGGCCAGGGTAGCGCAAAGCTCCGCGTCAAAGTGGAACTTTGCCTTCTCGGTCAGGCGCTCGGTCAGGGCATCGTCTCCGCCGGCGGGGGTGACAAGGTAGACCTTATCAAAGGGGTTGTCGCTCATGCCGGGCATGGTGGACTTGTCCTTTTTCTGCTCCTCCGGGGTCAGGCCGGTTTCCAGTGCAGAGAAGAAGGCTTCCGCGCCCTCTTCTTCGGTCAGGCCGATGATGGCGCTCATATGGCGCACCTTGGCCATGTTGAGCACACGCAGCAGAGCCGATGCCTGCTGCGGGGTGCGGCAGGCGTCCAGAATCACCAGCGGACGCTGGGAGATCACCCGGATGCTGCTGCGGTTTTCCACAGCGGCAAGGCCTTCCAGAATGGCCTCATCGGAAATGTCAAAATCCTTGCGGCAGAGAGCCAGCGCCAGTTCCACGGCCATGGCGGCATTGCCCGCCGCATGGCGGCCCAGGAAGGCCAGCGGCACGGTGTAGCCGCCGTAGTCCACCCTGCTGGCAAACTTTTCTGCTTCCAGGAAGGTGATGTCCTCGGGGTCCGGCACCACCAGCTCGCAGTCTGCCTTACCAGCGGCCACGATCAGCTCGCTGAGCACCGCCTTGGGCTGCTCCGGGGCCGTGACGCAGATGCTGCCTTTGCGCATCACGCCTGCCGCCAGTGCCGCCAGACGCTCCACCGAGCGGCTGATGCCGTCCGGGCCGACTGCGGTCACAGCGCACACCGGCATGTGGGGCAGCGCCTGGGCCAGACCGGCATCCGGCAGCTCCACCACAGCCAGCTCGCATCCGGCTGCGCCGAAGCAGGCGGCCGCAGCAGCCAGCTCGGCAGCTTCCTGCGGCAGCGGCTGGGCAGCAGACAGCGCTTCCGCCGCAAGACAGAGCAGCGTTTCGTCCACCGGGGCACCGTCCACATGGATGCGTGCCGCCAGCGGCTCACACCCGGCGTGATACCAGCCGACATGGATGCCCGCCGCCCGCAGCGTAGCTGCCAGCAGGGCCGCCACCGTAGTTTTGCCTGCGGTACCGGCAATGCCCACATACTGCACCTTCTGTGCCGCAGCGGGCAGGGCTGCCTGCAGCTGCTCGGTGGAGGCAAAGCCTTCCGGCAAGGACGCAAAATACTGATTTGCCTGTTCGATGGTCATTGGTTACTCCTTCTTACGATGGTTGAACAGCAGCTGGCACAGGGCCATGAGCACCAGGGCGGCCAGCAGACCGGCCAGAACGCCGATCAGGTCCAGCCACACATCGGTGACCTGGCTGCTGCGGCCCGGAACGAACAGTTGGATGGTCTCGTCCGTCAGGGCCGTGAGGGCACCGCCCAGCACCGGCACGCTGATGTGCCGCAGCGGATGGCAGCTGTACACCCGCATACACAGCATGAGCAGAAAGCCTTCCAGCAGATACTCGCAGAAATGGGCCAGTTTGCGCACAAAGTGCATGGTCAGCCGCTGGGCAAGGGCAGGATGCCCTATGCGCTGCAGGATGCCGCGCAGCAGTGTGAGCACCCGGCCGCTGGACCCGGTGGAGACTGCTGCGATCTGCAGGGAATTGGAAAAGATGAACGCGATGCATGCGATCAGCCCAAAGGTAAAGATCACCCGCCCGGCGATCAGCCAGGGAGATACCGCTTCCTCCGGCAGGCCGCGTTGTTCCCGGCTGCTCACCTCAGCCCAGAGCCTGAATGCTCTGCTCAATGTTGGCCAGCTTGTCCTGGCTCTTGGCGTACTTATTGCGGATATCCTCCACCAGGGCTGCCGGGGCACGCTCCACGAACTTGGGGTTGTTCAGCTGGTTTGCAAACATGGCCAGTTCCTTTTCGGCCTTGGCCTTTTCCTTGTTCAGGCGGGCCAGCTCCTTGTCGCGGTCGATCAGCTCCATCATGGGGATGAAGCCGCGGGCGGTGTGGGTGGACACCTGCACCATGCCATCGGTGCTGCCCTCGTACTTTTCGGTAAAGGTCACATCGGTGGAAAAGGCGAACTTGGCCAGATAGACCTGTGCGTTCTGGAAGGGAGCCGGGTCTGCGGTCTCAATGATCATGCTGGTCTTTTTGGCCGGGTGCACATTCATCTCGGTGCGCATGGTGCGCACAGCCTTGATGTAGTCCATCACCTTTTCAAAGGCTTCCTCTTCGGCAGCCCAGTTGTGGGCTTCGTCAAAGGTGGGCCAGCTCTGGATCATGATGCTCTCGCCGGAGCCGGGCAGGGCCTGGTACAGCTCCTCGGTGATGAAGGGCATGAAGGGATGCAGCAGCTTGAGGGCCTTATCCAGCACATACACCAGCACGCGGCGGGCGGTGTCGGCCTGCTCGGCATCGCCGGAGTTCAGGCGGGGCTTTGCAATCTCGATGAACCAGTCGCAGTACACATCCCAGATAAAGCTGTTGATCTTGGCGGCAGCCAGACCCATCTCGTAGTGGTCGAGGTTGTCGGTCATGGCACCGGCCACCTGGTTCAGCTTGGTGAGCACCCACTTGTCGCTCATGTCCAGCTTGTCCTCACTGGGCAGGCCCGGCTCGAAGTCCTCGGGCAGGTTCATCAGCACAAAGCGGGTGGCGTTCCACAGCTTATTGGCAAAGTTGCGGGCAGCCTCCACCTTCTTCTCGATATAGCGCATGTCGTTGCCCGGGGTGGAGCCGTCCACCAGCATGAAGCGCAGGGCGTCTGCACCATACTGGGCAATGACTTCCAGCGGGTCGATGCCGTTGCCCAGGCTCTTGGACATCTTGCGGCCCTGGCTGTCACGGACGATGCCGTGGATGCACACGGTGCTGAAAGGTGCCTTGCCGGTGTAGGCCAGGCCGGAGAAGATCATGCGGCTCACCCAGAAGCCGATGATGTCGTAACCGGTGACCAGGGTGTTGGTGGGGTAGAAATACTTCAGGTCCTCGCTGTCCTCATTGGGCCAGCCCAGGGTGCTGAAGGGCCACAGGGCGGAAGAGAACCAGGTGTCCAGCGTATCGGGATCCTGGGTGAGCTTTGCGCCGCCGCACTTGGGGCAGGTGCAGGGAGCGGTCTTGGCCACCACGGTCTCGCCGCAGTCGTCACAGTACCAGGCCGGGATCTGATGACCCCACCACAGCTGGCGGCTGATACACCAGTCGCGGGTGCCCTTCATCCAGTTCATATAGTTCTTGGTAAAGCGCTCGGGCACAAACTTGATCTCGCCCTTTTCCACGCTCTCGATGGCGGGCTTGGCCAGCGGCTCCATCTTGACGAACCACTGCTTGGACACCATCGGCTCGATGGTAGAGTGGCAGCGGTAGCAGGTGCCCACTTCGTGCTTCAGCGGCTCGATTTCCTTCAGGAAGCCGCCCTCCTTCAGGTCGGCCAGAATGGCCTTGCGGGCTTCCAGCGTGGTCATGCCGGCATACTTGCCGCAGTCCAGCACTTCCGGCTCGTTGATGGTGTTCTTGCCGGAAGCAAACAGCGCATCGGCGGCGGCCTTGTCGGCGGCACCGGTCATGTGGCCATCGTAGGTGAACACCCGCACAATGGGCAGGTCGTGGCGCAGGCCCACCTCAAAGTCGTTGGGGTCGTGGGCCGGGGTGATCTTGACCACGCCGGTGCCCTTGGTCATATCGGCGTGCTCGTCGCAGACGATGGGGATCTCCTTGTTCAGCAGGGGCAGAACAACATGGCAGCCGTGCAGGTGGGCATAGCGGGGGTCGTCACCGTTGATGGCCACAGCCGTATCGCCCAGCATGGTCTCGGGGCGGGTGGTGGCCAGCTCCAGCATCTCGCCGGTCTCCTTGACCGGGTACAGCAGGTGCCAGAAATTGCCGTCCTTTTCCTCGTACTCCACCTCGGCATCGGAAATGGAGGTGTTGCAGTGGGGGCACCAGTTGACCATGCGGTTGCCGCGGTAGATCAGGCCCTTGTCGTACAGGCGCACGAACACTTCCTTGACGGCCTCCGAGCAGCCCTCGTCCATGGTAAAGCGCTCACGGTCCCAGTCGCAGCTGCTGCCCAGCTTTTTCAGCTGGCTGACAATGCGGTTGCCGTACTTGGTTTTCCAGGCCCAGGCACGCTCCAAAAAGCCATCGCGGCCTACCATTTCCTTGGTCAGGCCTTCGGCGCGCATGGCTTCCACCACCTTGGCTTCGGTTGCAATGGAGGCGTGGTCGGTGCCGGGCACCCACAGAGCGGCATAGCCCTGCATCCGCTTGGTGCGGATGAGGATATCCTGCATGGTGTTGTCCACCGCATGGCCCATGTGCAGCTGGCCCGTCACGTTCGGGGGCGGCATGACGATGGTGTAAGGTTTCTTGTCCGGGTCGGCCTTCGTGTGGAAGTAGCCGCCGTCCAGCCAGAACTGGTAGATGCGGTCTTCCACCTGGCTGGGATCGTACTGTTTTGCGAGTTCTTTCATAGGGTCCTCCCAATAAAGTGTGATGAAGTGGGACGAAAAAAGCCGTCCCACGGAACGTTCCATGGGACGGCTGTAATCACCGCGGTACCACCCAAATTGCGCAGAACCTTCTGCGCCCCTTGATGCCCCGGTAACGTGGGGCAGGCCCGAAAACGGCTAACCGGCCCGGCTCACCGTTTCTGCTCAAAAGTGACAGCACACCGCACGGCCGTACCGGATTTTCAGCAAGGCTCCGGCTCTCTGAACGGCAAAAACAGCGCGCACTCTTTCTCATTGCATTTATAGAAAGAATATAGCGTTTTTTGTGCGATTTGTCAATCCTTTATTACTTCTTCCTTCAACCGGGCGATGAGCCGCTCCATCAGGGCCACCCGATTGAAGGGGGTCATCAGGTAAAAACCATCGGCGTAGGGCAGGGCCGCACGGGCCGCCTGCACTGAGATCTCAATGCCCAGTTCTTCCCCGGCGGCGCGGTCCAGCCCGGCAAATTTTTCAATGATGGCTTCATCCACGTGGATGCCGTTGACCTCATTTTCCATAAAAATGGCATTGCGCTGGCTCACCACCGGCAGGATGCCCGCCAGAATTTTGGCGTCCTCGCCCAGGGCCGTGCGGGCTTGCTGCAGGTTTTTCACGGCCTGTTCCGACAGCACCGGCTGGGTCAGAAAGCCGCTCATGCCGTTGTCCAGCTTTTCCCGGGCACGGCGCAGTTCCACATCAAAGTTGCGGGCGTTCAGGTTCAGCGCACCGAACACGGTCATGGGGCTGGGCATCTCCCGGCCTTCCCCGGCCAGGGACACAATGTACTGGGCCAGCTTGCGGGAATTGAACTGGTACACGTTCTTCACCTCATCCCGCTCTGCGGTGGGAATGGGGTCGCCGGTAATGGCCAGCACTTCCCGCACGCCCTCGGCGTACAGGCCCAGCAGCAGAGCCTTGGTGGCGTTCAGGTTGCGGTCCCGGCAGGTCATGTGGGGCAGCACGTTCATTCCCAGTTCCCGGTGCACCCGGCAGGCCACCAGCGAAGAATCCATGCGTGCCCGGGCAATGGGGCAGTCCGCAATGGTCATCAGGTCGGTGCCTGCCGCCTGCAGCCGCTTTGCTCCGGCCAGATAGGCGGTCAGGTCGGCATCCTTGGGGGAGTCCAGTTCCACAGTGATCACCTTCTGCCCTGCATGGAGCTTGCGCAGGAAGGCATCGTCTTTTTCCACTGCAGCTGCCGGGGCGGTGGAAAGCGAAACCGCCGGGGCAACGGGCAGGGCTGCCGGCAGGGCGTCCAGCGCCCCGCGCAGGGCCGCGATGTGATCCGGGGTGGTGCCGCAGCAGCCGCCCAGAATGCGCACGCCGTCTGCCGCCACGCGGGCCATCTCCCGGGCAAAATAGTCCGGCTTGCCCTGGTACTGCACCTTGGTGCGGGTGACCACCGGGTAGCCTGCATTGGGCATGACCGACAGCGGCAGCGCCACACGGCCCAGCCGCTGCACCAGCGTGCGCATGGCACCGGGAGCCGCCACGCAGTTCAGGCCCACGGCATCCACCACGCCGCTGTCCGCCATGCGGCGCACCAGCTCGCTGCAGTGGCGGCCTTCGCGGGTGTAGCCGTCCGGCAGCACCGCAAAGGACACCAGAACAAAGG
>CAVIXY010000098.1:0-8093 GCA_963646665.1 Bacteroides sp. CAG:545 | reverse complement strand
CGGTCTACTGCTCTGACTGCTTCGCTCGCATGAAGCAGAACTAAGCGCTGATTTTCATTTAAATCGGTAACAAAGGCCCCGCTGTGTTTCCACAGCGGGGCCTTTTTGCGTAAACCTTCTCTGCACCGCGAGATGCAAAAAGCTCTCCCTTTCGGGAGAGCTTGCGAACGAAATAAGCCTGAGAGGGGCTTTTCAGATCAGCGGGGCGATCACTTTCAGCAGCAGGCCCATCAGGCGCAGCACCACATGCCCCTGCCAGATGCTCTGGCGGGTGGGTTCCACCCGGCGGCTCTGGCTGAGGGTGGCCTGAAAGTCCGCTTCCATGGCGCGGATGCTCTCTACGCCGCGCATCCACACCGCGTTTTCAAAGTGATGGTACAGGCTTCGGTAATCCAGATTGATGGTGCCCACCACGGCTTCCACGCCGTCCATCACCACAAGCTTTGCATGGGTAAAGCCGGGTGTCCACTCGCTGATCTTCACGCCCGAAGCAAGCAGCGCCTTGTAGTGGGTCTTGGCCAGCGCATAGGCAAACTTCTTGTCCGGCACCCCGGGCAGGATCAGATGCACGTCCACGCCGCGCTCAGCGGCAAAGCGCAGGGCCGTTTCCAGCTCGCCGTCCAGGATCAGGTAGGGCGTGATGATGTGCACATACTTCTGCGCCCGGTTGAGCATGTCCATGTACACCATCTCGCCCACCCGCTCCCCGTCCAGGGGGCAATCGCCGTAGGGGGCCACAAAGCCCCCGGCCTGGGCCGCCGCCGGGACGGGCTGCGGCAGAAACTGCTCAAACTCCGGCTGCTGCAGGATGCACCACATCTGCAGAAACAGCGCTGTGAGGGAGCGCACCGCTTCGCCTTCCAGCATCACGGCGGCATCCTTCCAGTGGCCGTATTTTTCCACATGGTTGATGTACTCATCCGCCAGGTTCACCCCGCCGGTAAAGCCCACCCGGCCGTCGATCACCAAAATTTTGCGGTGGTCGCGGTAGTTGTAGTGGGTGGACACAAAGGGCGTGACCGGCGAAAACACCTTGCACCGGATGCCCAGCGCTTCCAGCCGTTTGGGGTAGTCCCGCGGCAGGGTGGAAAACTCGCAGGTGCCGTCATACATCACCCGCACATCCACGCCCTGGGCCGCCTTGCGGGCCAGCACTTCCAGAATGCGGCCCCACATCAGGCCCTCGTCCACAATGAAGTATTCCAGAAAGATATACTGCCGGGCGGTTTCCAGCTGGCGCAGCAGCTCTGCAAACTTGGCTTCGCCGCTGTTGAAGTAGGTCACATCCGTGTTCCGGTACACCGGAAAGCCGCCGCCCCGCCCCCGCAGGTACCGCATCAGCGAAGCCGCGCCGGGGCACTCCTCCTGCAGCTGCTGCGTGATGCCGTCCGGCTGGGGCAGCTGGGCACGGGTCTGGCCTTCCAGGTCGATGAGGCGTTTTTTCAGGGCGTTGTGACCAATGTCCTGTTTGGTGTAGAAGAACAGCGGCACACCCAGCACCGGCAGCACCGCAATGACCACCAGCCAGGTAATGCGCACGCTGTTGTCCATATCCAGGTTCAGCAGGTAGCACACCATGCCCGCTGTGATCAGCGCCGTGCCGCCCAAATAGTGGGGCAGCAGCCCGCCGAACCAGCGCAGCAGGCTGAACAGCGCCCCGAACTGCAGCAGAAGCAGCAGCAGCACCAGCCCAAAGCGGCTGAAAATGGCGTGCACCAGCCCCTTCTGCCCCTTTTTGAGCAGACGGATGCCGCCATCCTCGAACACCCGGACCTTTTCTTTTACGTTCTGCTGCAGCTGTTCCGTTTGCATGGTGCTTTCCTCGTGTCGGTTCTAAAATGCGATGCGGCTTAAATCAGGCCCAGATGCACAAAGGCATTGGACAGGCCGTCCTCGTCCACACCGGTGGTCACGTAGTCTGCCGCGGCTTTGATCTCCTCGCCGCCGCTGCCCATGGCCACACCGTAGGCGCAGGCTTCAAACATGGGCAGGTCCACCTTGGCATCGCCAAAGGCAATGGTGTCCGCCCGGTCGGCCCCCAGATGGGCCAGCAGAATCTCCACCGCGTGAGCCTTGGTGATGTTCTTCACACCCATGTCGCCAAACAACGCCGTCTCCCCGGCCCCGCCCCAGGTGCCGTGCTGCATCTCCGGGAAGGCCGCCTGGGCGTCCAGATAATCCTGGTAGCTGTGCAGCACATAGCTGATCTTGTTCAGGTCATCGCGGTACAGCTCGCCGTCCCAGATCATGCCGGGAAAAGCCTCTTCGTAGGAGATATCGGTGCGGGCTTCGCGGCCTTTGCGGGCAGCATACTCCGCCATAACGGGCACCACCACATCCTTGAAGGTACGGCTGGCAAACAGGCCGTTGTTGCTTTCCAGATAGAATTCCAGACCCCGGCCATTCAGCCAGTCCACAATGCGGCGGCACTGGTCGGCTGTGATGAGCTGGTGCATCACCACCACACCGTCCGACTCCACATAGCTGCCGTTGCCGCCAATGTAGCCGTCAATGCCGATGTCCCAGATCTCCTGCTTGTTTTCGGCCTTGCTGCGGCCGCTGCACAGGTACACCTTGTGGCCGTTGGCCCGGGCCTTGCGGATGGCCTCCACAGCCGATGCCGGCAGGCGGTTTTCGTAGTCCACCAGGGTGCCGTCAATGTCGATGAGTAAGATCTTGCTCATAAGGGGTTCCTCCAGTCCATCCATTTTGATACCTTCAGTCTAGCAGAATTCTGCCGCTGCCGGTAGAAACCATTCGCCCAACGGATGCAAATTTTCCGCCAGACGGCCTGTTTTGCGCAAAAAGCGGCATTTCCTGCCCATGCGGGCTTGTCCAACTGCAATGGTTTGTGCTATGATAATGGGAAGAGCTGCCGCCGGGCCGCACACGGCCCCGTCCGGCAGAGGATTTGCTTCTATTATAATCCATCTTTGCCGTTTTTTCCACCAAAAGCGGCAGATTTTGTGCAGGAGGATGTTCCACCATGAATAATCTGATCATTGGCATTGCGGGCGGTTCGGGCAGCGGCAAAACCACGCTGGCTCTCCGGCTGAAGGAGCGTTTTGGCGAGGACGAGGTGCGCCTGATCTCTCACGACAGCTACTACAAACGCCACGATGAGCTGCCCTTTGAAGAGCGCTGCAAGCTGAACTACGACCACCCGGACGCCTTTGACAACGCCCTGCTGATCTACCACCTGCAGGAGCTGAAAGCAGGCCGCGCCATCGACTGCCCCGTGTACGATTACACCAACCACAACCGCAGCGACAAGGTGCAGCATGTGGAACCGGCCCCGGTGCTGATCGTGGAGGGCATTCTGCCCTTTGTGGAGCCGGAGCTTTGCAAGCTGTTCGACTACAAGATCTTTGTGGACACCGATGCCGATGAGCGCATTCTGCGCCGCCTGGTGCGGGACGTGAAGGAGCGGGGCCGCAGCCTGGACAGTGTGATCAACCAGTACCTGACCACCGTCAAGCCCATGCATGAAGCCTTTGTGGAACCCAGCAAGCGCAATGCAGACATCATTGTGCCCAACGGCGGCGAGAACAGCACCGCTGTGGAGATGCTGGCCCACCACATCCGCACCCTGATTGAAAAAGCCAATATGCGCTGAACCCGCTATACACGCAAACCGTCCCCGGAGAAACTTCTCCGGGGACGGTTTTTCAGTTCGGGCAGGCACTTCCGTCCAAACGCAGTTTCCTTTGCAGCCTTTGCTGCTTTTATCACTTTGCTTCGCGGAAGAAAACGCCAAAGTCGCTCATCGTACTGGAACTGAGCTGGTACACCGGCGTGCTGCCGCTGCTGGCTACCGGAATGTTCCGGGTCGAGCCGTCCGCCGCCTTAAAGACGATGCTGCCGCCCTTCGACTTTGTGCCCGTGGGCACATAGACATTCATCTGACTCTGGCTGATCTGCGCACTGGAAATGGGCTGGTCTATCTCCAGCGTAATGGTCAGGCTGACCCAGTCCTTATCTGCCCAGCCCTCCGTGCTGCCGCTGAGCGTCATGCCCATAAAGGCCAGTACCGGCGCGTCCTCGGTCGTGGTGATGACCGTGCGGCAAACCGTTCCGCCCTGCTTACAGGTGGAAACAATGTTCGTGCCGTTTTCCGTGTGCTTCCACTGGTAGTTCTGGCCCGCTGCCGCCTGCTGTGCAGCGGGTGCAGCTGCCTTCGGCTCTTCCTTCTGCTGATAGCCGCCCTCCGGGGCATCGTTTTTCCAGGTATAGCTTTCGGCGGTCAGGTCGGTTTTTGCAGGGTTCAGGATGTACCACACACCTTCACCCTCACGGCTGCGGCCCTCGGCGGCACCATAATACACATACAGTTTTGCCAGCGAGACGGCGCTCACGTCCTCTGCGGTGGGTTCGGTGACTGCCGCCACGGCATCCGCGTCAACGGTGCCTTTTTCTTCGGCGTTCACATCATCCCAGGCGGTAGCGTTGGCATAGACTGCCAGCATTTTGCCGTCTGCGTCATAATACCGCAGCTGATAGCCCCGGGCCAGCACATTCTGCATGGCCGCCTTGGCTTCGTCCGTGGTCAGGGCCGCTTTGATTTTGTCGTAAGCCTTGGTGCCGTCCGCCTTGGCAAGCTCGGCGGCGTTTTTCAGCACCTCTTCGGCAGCGGTCAGCTGAATGCTTTCCGCATAGTCGGCATGGTTCACCTCGTCCAGCCAGCTGTCGGCGCTGTTCAGGTCGCCCGCCTGGCTCCTGGCAAGGCTCAGGGCCGCCAGCAGGGTGTCACGGTCTGCCGTTTTATCTTCGCCCAGGTCAATCAGGGCATCATAATCCGGCAGGACGTCCGCATAATTTTCCAGCTTGGTGTTGGCCTCGGCACGGCCTGTGTAAGAGGTCACCTTGGTTGCCTTCACGTCCAGCACATCTGCATCGTCCGGCAGTTTGGCAAGGCTGTCAATCGCCTTGGTGTAGCCCACCACGGCGGCATCGTTCTTGCCAAACAGGGCGCTCAGCCGGGCGCAGGCATTGTAGACCTTGATCTTCAGCGCTTCCAGCATCTGTTCCGTCACGTCCGTGATCTTCTCCACGTCCACCTTGTCCAGTGCCGTGGATGCCGCTTCGTAGTCGCTCAGAGCATCTTCATTGGCGGTGGTCAGCTCGTTCACCTCAGCGCGGCCGATATAAGCTTCCGCCTGGGTGTAGGGCTGCTCTTCGGTTTTCTCAATCGCCGTGGTGTAGTCCGCCTTGGCGTCATCGTACTGTTTCAGGCCGATGTAGGCTTCTGCACGGCCCATATACGCCGGAATGTTCTCCGGGTCCAGCTCAATGGCTTCCGTAAAGGACGCCACAGCTTCGGTGTAGTTCAGTTCGGTCAGGTACTTCTGGCCCAGGTCAATTTTTTCCTGTGCTTTGGCGGCTTTGCTGGTGCAGGCCGTGAACAGGGCTGCCGCAAGCAGCACCAGTGCAAACAGCCGCAAGGTGCTTTTTCGTTCCGTGATCATTGTCGTGCTTCCTCTCCTGTTTTCTGCAGGGCCGGGCGCATTCCCCAGCCAGACCCGGCCTGCCGTTTTTGGGGCCGCCGCACCGTGAAACGTGCAGCCGTTCCATCCCCTATAGCTTACTCCTGTCCCCGGAGCGTTGTCAATTGTTTCCCGCCTTTGGGGCAGCAAAAAAGCCGGAGCTTTTGAAAAGCTCCGGCTTTTTGCATCTTTCAGGCCGCTTATACACCCACCACGATCACGTTGTAATTATCACCGTTGTAATACTCTGCGGTATATGCCACATGCTGCGGGTCGCTGGTGGCAACCGTGCCATCGGGGAAAGGATTCATCATGCCGCGGGCAGCGTTCACCGTAACGCCGGTGCCCTTGGGCACAAAGATCACGGTGCTGTTCAGGGTGCGCTGCACCTGCTGGATCGGCTTGCTGAAGGAAATGCTCGAGATGCGAAGGTTTCCATCGCCCGGGTTTTCCGTCAGGATCATAACCGTGTCGCCCTTTGCCGCGCCAACGGAAAGGTATCCGTTCCCGCCGGTCTTGCGGCCCACGTCATACGACCGGTCTCCGGCGGCGTACCAGGTCCGGATCTCGTCCAGCTCGGCTCGCAGTGCCGGAATGCCCTGGCTCAGCTGCTGATTGTACTCCGCAATGGCGCTCTTCTTGTTCTCCTGCGCCTTCTGCTTTGCTTCTGCTGCCGTATAGTCCCAGGAAAGGTAACGCTGCTCATCTGCTGCAGCGGTCTGATCCACATCTCTCAGGTTGATGCGGGTCATACGGTCCCAGCAATCCACATACTGCTGCAGGGAGTTGATCACCTGTTCCTGCTGGCCCGGGATCCAGGACTGCAGGGTGGCCTTTTCATCGGCAGCCTGTGTGGTGTAGTCCTTCTCGTATCCGTTGGCATCCGGATAGCTTTCCATCTCGTCCTCTTCCCATCTGCTCTGATAGGGGTGGTCGGTCTGCAGCCCCAGTGCCAGCACCTGGTCCAGCTCGGCGATCACCTGCTGGGTTTCCGATGCGCTGAAGGACGCGTACCCGTTCCACCAGTCCACAAACTTGCTGCGTGCGTGCAGGGCCAGCGGCTCCGGGCTGTTGGGGTACTTCTGGGCCAGCTGCAGCATTCCATCGCCCCAATCCGTATCGGCCAGTTCGTCCATATAGGCCTGGTCCGCCGCCGCACTGGCGGGCAGAGCCAGCATTCCGGCCGTCAGGGCCGCAGCCAGCACCGCCGCAAGGATTCGCTTTGCATGGGTTTTTCGCATGATTCATTTCCTCCTTCTGCCGGGGCAGGGGCAGGCGGGGTGCCCGCTCCCGTTCCGGCTCTCGTCTGTGTTACACGCCCACCACGTAAACCGCGTAGGGCATCCCGTTGTAATCCCACACACTGCTGCACAGCGTATGGGGAATGCCCAGTGCTGCCGTGTAGTGGCCAATGTTCGGGGTGACAGACCAGTCCTCGATCACGGCGGAGCCGCTCAGGTCCACCTGCGTGCCCGCCGGGACAAAGATGGTCATGGTGTCCAGACCGCGCTGCACCCCCTGAATGGGCTGCGAAGTGGTGATCTGGGTGATGCCGGGCTGCTGACCGGCGTGGAACTCGTTGAACAGCACGGTGGTGTCCCCCTTGCCGGCTGTGATCTGCAGGAAATTACCGGCCTGGCCTTTTTCCGAGCACAGACCCACCGCAAAGGAGTTGGTGCCGGAGGCGTTCCACACCTCGATCAGCTGCAGCTCCCCGCGCATCTGCGGGACCAGCTCGTTCCGGATATCCGCACAATTGCCCAGCTGCGATTCCTTGTACCACTGGGCCTGCTCGGCAGCTTCGGCCGCGGAATAGCCCTCTGCCAGCAGCCGCTTTTCTTTCTGGGCGGCATTGGTGTCGGCGTCCTTTTCCTGGATGGCCGCCCAGCGCTCCTTCAGGTCCAGATACTGCCGCATGGACTGGATGGCGGCATCCTGCTGGCCCAGGGTAAACTCCTGCAGCTCGGTCTTGATCAGGGCCGACAGCGCGGTGTAGTCCACCTCTTCGCCGTCCGGGTTCACCTTGTCGTAGTCATCCCACAGAGCCTGCTGGGCCGGGTGCTCGGCCTGGGTGCCCAGAGCAATGGCCTTGTCGCAGTAGGCGATCATCTGCTGGGTTTTCTGCCAGTCCAGCTGGTCCTGCTCCCGCAGCACCTCGTTCCAGTACACCTCTGCGCACAGGGCATAGGGTTCCGGGCTGTTGGGGTATTTCTGGATCAGGCCCGGCATGGCCGTCCGCTGGGTTTCCCAGTCCACGGTGGCCTGCTGCAGTTCAGCCGTATAGGCGGCATCGGCGGCAGCCCCGGCCGGCAGCGCCAGCAGATTGACCGCCAGCGTACCCGCCAGCAGCAAAGATGCCAGACGTTTTTGCATCATGAAAATTCCTCCCTCATTCCGGCAGGGCGCACCCTGCCATGATGGTTTCATTATGCGTGCTTTGGGGCAGTGTGTCAAGTTTTTGCCAGTCGGTTTGGAAGTTCTGCTGTTTTTTGATCTGCCGCCTTGTGCGCTTTGCCGGAACGCTGCCACCAAAAAAGCCCGGCACTTCTGAACCGCCCCAGAAATAGTAGACATGCACAAAAAGAGCCCTATGTAGGGTGACTCTCAACA
>CAVIXY010000097.1:0-8153 GCA_963646665.1 Bacteroides sp. CAG:545 | reverse complement strand
TTATCCTACACGGGGAGGTCTTTTGTCTATTGTCTACTTTTTACGGACCGGTTCACTTCCCGTTTGCGGGGGTGGCTGTTCTGTATTTCGTTTTCCGGTGCGCCCGGCAGTTCGCCTTGCGCATCACGGCCGCCGCAGGCGGCTGCATCATTTCCGCACAGACGGAACCTCGTGCCCACAGGGTGCATCCTGTTTGCCCGCAGGCAAACACATCATTTTTTTATTCTTCCGGATCAACTTCCGGCGTCTCGGCTGCGGCGGCAGCATCCTCCGCTTCCATGGCGGCCAGCTGCTCGGCAGTCGGCTCGGTTTCCGTTTCCGAAGTGTCGATCTGCTCGGTCTGGGCCTCGTCATCATGGTCGGTGCGGGCCAGCACCATCACCTTGTCGTTCTCGCCCAGACGCATCACCCGCACGCCGGAGCCGTAACGGCTCTGCAGCGGGATCTCGTTGGCGTGCAGGCGGATGATGATGCCCTCCTGGCTGCTCAGCAGCACATCGTCCACATCGTCCACGATCTTGACGGCGGCCACCTTGTCGCGGCTCACATCGTAGTTGCGGATGCCCTTGCCGCCGCGGGCGGTGATGCGATAGGTGTCAATGTCGGAGCGGCGGCCCTTGCCGTTTTCGGTCACGGTAAGCACCGTGCCGCCCTCGCGGCAGATGCACACGCCCACCACTTCATCGCCTTCGGCCAGCTTGATGGCGCACACGCCGTGGCCGTTGCGGCCCATGGGGCGCACGTTTTCTTCGTTGAAGCGGATGGCCTGGCCGTTGCGGGTGGCAACGATCAGCATATCGTGACCGGAGGTCAGGCGGGTCCAGGCGATGGAGTCGCCCTCGTTCAGTGCAATGCCGATCAGACCGGATTTGCGGATGTTGGCGTACTGTTCCAGCGGGGTGCGCTTGATCAGGCCCTGCTTGGTCACCATGGTCACAAAGCCGCCCTCGGCACCGGCATCCTTGCCCTGGCAGATCATGTTGGTCACCTTTTCGCCCTCGGCCAGCTGCAGCAGGTTCACGATGTTGGTGCCCTTGCTGGTGCGGCTGCCCTCGGCGATGGTGTAGCCCTTGATGCGGAACAGGCGGCCCTTATCGGTCACGAACAGCACATAATCGTGGGTGGAACCAACGAACATTTCCTGCACGATGTCCTCTTCCTTGCGGGTCATGCCGGAAATGCCGCGGCCGCCGCGCTTCTGGGCCTGATAGGTGGCCTTGAGCTGGCGCTTGATATACCCGGCCTCGGTCAGGGTGTACACGCACTGCTCCTCAGCGATCAGGTCCTCAATGTCCACCTCGCCGGTCACGGACTGGATCTCGGTGCGGCGCTCGTCGCCAAAGCGCTTCTTCATGTCCAGCAGCTCTTCCTTGACGATGGCCAGAACACGGGAGTCGTCGGCCAAGATGGCCTCCCAGTTCTCGATCTTGGCCTGCAGACCGGCCAGTTCTTCCTCGATCTTGAGGATCTCCAGGCCAGCCAGGCGGCCCAGCTGCAGCTTGACGATGGCATCTGCCTGCGGGTCGTCAAAGCCAAAGTTGTCCATCACAGCAGCCTTGGCCTCGGCCATGCCGCCCTTGCAGGCGCGGATGGTTGCGATCAGCTCATCCACAATGTCGGTAGCCTTTTTCAGGCCTTCCAGAATGTGGGCGCGCTCCTTGGCCTTTTTCAGGTCGTACTGGGTGCGGCGGCGCACCACTTCGTCCTGGAACTCGACGTACTTCTGCAGCATCTGCTTCAGGGTCAGGACTTTCGGCACCTTGTGGTCGATGGCCAGCATGATGACGCCCACGGTGTCCTGCAGCTGAGTGTACTGGTACAGCTGGTTCAGGATGACCTGTGCGTTGGCGTCCTTGCGCACATCCACCACGATGCGCATACCCTTGCGGTTGGTCTCATCGTTCAGGCCGGTGATGCCCTCGATGCGTTTTTCCTTGACCAGGTCTGCCATGTTCTCGATCAGGCGGGCCTTGTTCACCATATAGGGGATCTCGGTGATCACGATCTGGGTGCGGCCGTTCTTGGTTTCCTCAATGGTGGCACGGCCCCGCAGGGTGATCTTGCCGCGGCCGGTGGCGTAGGCGGCGCGGATGCCGCTGCGGCCCATGATGATGCCGGCGGTGGGGAAGTCCGGGCCTTTGATGTATTCCATCAGGCCGGGCAGGTCGATGTCCGGGTTGTCGATATAGGCCACACAGCCGTCAATCACTTCGCTGAGGTTGTGGGGCGGGATGTTGGTGGCCATGCCGACTGCAATACCCTGGCTGCCGTTGACCAGCAGGTTGGGGAAGCGGCAGGGCAGCACGCTGGGTTCCTTTTTGGTCTCGTCAAAGTTGGGGTCCCAGTCGATGGTGTCCTTGTCGATGTCGGTCAGCATTTCCACCGCCATGCGGCTCATGCGGGCCTCGGTGTAACGGTAAGCAGCCGGGGGGTCGCCGTCCACGGAACCAAAGTTACCCTGGCCGTCCACCAGCGGGTAGCGCAGGGAGAAGTCCTGTGCCAGACGCACCATGGCATCGTAAACGGACGCATCGCCGTGGGGGTGGTAAGAGCCCAGCACGGCACCCACGGTGTCGGCGGACTTGCGGTATGCATGGCTGGGGTCGTTGCCGCGCTCATGCATGGTGTACAGAATGCGGCGGTGGACGGGCTTCAGGCCGTCACGCACATCGGGCAGGGCGCGGGACACGATGACCGACATGGAATAATCCAGGAAGGCCGTCTCGATCTCCTTTTTGACATCGCGGATGATCTTTTTGGTACCGCTGCCCGGTATCATCACATAATCTTCTTCCATTTGTTCCTCCGTAGGGTTACTCAAAAAACATACACAGCTGCTGCCATGCACCCTCATCCGTCATGTCGCTTTGCTCCATGCCACCTTCCCCCGTCTGGGGGAAGGCATCCGGCAGTTTCCGGTCACGCAGGCTTCCCCCGGCCGGGGGAAGCTGTCACCGCAGGTGACTGATGAGGGCGTTTTTCGTTTATTACACGTCCAGCTTTGCGTACTGGGCGTTGGTCTCGATAAAGCGGCGGCGGGGTTCCACCTGGTCGCCCATCAGAATGGTAAAGGCTTCATCGGCCTTTTCGGCATCCTCAATGGTGATCTGCACGATCACGCGGTTGTCCGGGTTCATGGTGGTCTCCCACAACTGGTCGGGGTTCATCTCACCAAGGCCCTTGTAGCGGTTCACCTTGGCACCCGGCATTTCCTGGGAAAGAATGGCCATTTCGGCATCGTTGTAGGCATACTTGATGGTGTTGCCCTTCTGCACCTTGAACAGCGGGGGCTGGGCCACATACACATGGCCCTGCTCGATGAGCGGGCGCATATAGCGGAAGAAGAAGGTGAGCATCAGGGTGCAGATATGAGAACCGTCCACATCGGCATCGGCCATGATGAACACTTTGTCGTACCGCAGCTTGGAGATATCGAACTCATCGCCGATGCCGCAGCCCAGGGCCAGCACCACGGGCATCAGCTTGTCGTTGCCGTAGATCTTATCGGCGCGGGCCTTTTCCACGTTCAGCATCTTGCCCCACAGCGGCAGGATGGCCTGAATGGCAGAGTCACGGCCCATCTTGGCGGAACCGCCTGCAGAATCGCCCTCGACGATGAAGATTTCAGTCTTGGAGGGGTCCTTCTCGCGGCAGTCGGCCAGCTTGCCGGGCATCCGGCTGGTTTCCAGTGCACTCTTGCGGCGCACCAGCTCACGGGCCTTTTTGGCAGCGGCGCGGGCGCGGGCGGCCTGGGTAGCCTTTTCAAAAATGGCCTTGGCCACGCCGGGGTTCTCCTCAAAGAACTCCATCAGCTTGGAATAGACCATGTTGGAAACCAGGGTGCGGATCTCAGTGTTGCCCAGCTTTGCCTTGGTCTGGCCCTCGAACTCAGCTTCCTGCAGCTTGACCGAGATGACGCAGATCAGGCCCTCGCGGACGTCTGCGCCGGACAGATTCTCGTCCTTGTCCTTCAGCAGGCCGTGGCTGCGTCCGTAATCGTTGAACACGCGGGTCAGGCTGGCCTTGAAGCCCTCTTCGTGGGTGCCGCCGTCCGGGGTGTTGACGTTGTTGGCAAAGCTCAGCAGCAGCTCGTTGTAGCTGGAATTGTACTGCAGGGCGATCTCCGCCATGCCGCGGTCGGTCTGGCCCTTGAGGTAGATCACATTGGGGTGCAGCACTTCCAGCTTGCGCTTTTCGCCCAGGTAGGTCACAAAACTCTTGATGCCGCCCTCGTAGCACATCACCTCGGTGCGGTAGCAGGGCTCGCCCTCCTTGCCGTCCTCCAGCACGGGGGTGTACAGCTCGCGCTCATCGGTGAGGGTGATCTTGACGCCGGCATTCAGGAAGCTTTCTTCCCGCAGGCGCTTTTCCAGCGTGTCGAAGTCGTACACGGTGGTGTCCTTGAACATTTCCGGGTCCGGCTTGAAGGTGACTCGGGTGCCGGTAACGCCGCTGTCCACGGTGCCGATGCACTTCAGCGGGCCGTCCGGGTCGCCGCGGCGGAAGGTCTGCTCGTACTCGTGGCCATCGCGGCGCACGTTGACAGTGAGCCACTCGGAGCAGGCGTTGACGACAGACGCGCCCACGCCGTGCAGGCCGCCGGCCACCTTGTAGCCGGAATTCTCGCCGCCGAACTTGCCGCCGGCGTGCAGGATGGTGTAAACCACCGTGACAGCGGGCAGGCCGGTGTCGGCCTGGATGTCCACGGGGATGCCGCGGCCGTTATCGGTGACCTGGATAATGTTATCCTTCAGGATCTTGACCTCGATGTGGTTGCAGTAACCGGCCAGCGCCTCGTCAATGGCGTTGTCCACGATTTCGTAAACCAGGTGGTGCAGGCCCCGCTCGCCGGTGGAGCCGATATACATGCCGGGGCGCTTGCGCACGGCTTCCAGGCCTTTCAGAACCTGGATCTCGCTGGCGTTATACTCGTGGTCGGTAGCGGTTTCGGCATTGGTGCTTGTGATGATTTCTTCTGCCATTTCCTTTCTCCCTTTGTTCGTAGTTTCGTTCTTTGTTCGATCTATCGTAAAGGCAGGGTTCTCGCGCCCCGCCGGTCTGGCGTATCATTCGATCATTTTTTCTGCCCTGCGGCGCAGCGCCGCACTGGACAGTTCCGACAGATACACGGTGTCCACCACCGCGCCGTCTGCCAGCACATAGCTCTGGGGCAGCTCATCCGAAAGGCTTACCACCGCGCCGTTTTTCTGCGCATAATTCAAAAACTCCCGCCCGCGGGGGGAGATGGTGGTGGTTTCCAGGTTGAAGATGCCAATGATGTCGCGGTCGTTCAGCACATAATCGCGGCCCAGATGAATATACATTTTGTATTTTCTCCTGTGGTGAGCCTGTGTATATTGCAGATGTTTTATGCAGATACTATGCAGGTTTTCCGCAACTTTTCTCCATGCGGATCAGGCCCGGCTCAGCACGCCGCCGTTCATGCGGTACACCTCGCCGTCCGTCTTGAGAAAGGCGGTATCGTCACAGCTGGTGACGAAGGTCTGCTTTTCCTTCATGCGGGTGAGCAGGTACTGTTTGCGGCCCTCGTCCAGCTCGCTGAGCACGTCATCCAGCAAAAGCACCGGGTGCTCCCCGGTGATGCGGGCGGCAGCGGCGGCTTCGGCCATTTTCAGGCTCAGCACCACGCTGCGCTGCTGTCCCTGGCTGGCAAACACCTTGGCGGGCTGATCGTCCAGCAGCAGTTCCAGATCCTCGCGGTGGATGCCGCACAAACTCTGCCCGGCCCGCAGCTCTTCGTTCTGGCGGCTGCGCAGCAGATCGGCAAGGCCGCCCGGCTCAAACTGGGCGGCATACCGGATGCCCATGCGCTCTGCCCCGTGGGAAAGCTCCGCATAATTTGCGCAGGCCAGCGGCCCCAGCAGGGCCAGGTACTCCCGCCGCCGCTTCTGGATGGCTTCGCCCTGGGCGGCAAGCTCCACATTGAGCACCTCCAGCAGGGCACATTTTTCGGCGTAGGGGCGCTCCTGCCCGGTGGCAGAATGCCGCAGCAGCGCATTTTTCTGCTGCAGCGCCCGCACATAACGGCGGTACGTGGCCAGGTACCCGGGGTACAGCTGGCACAGCGCCGCGTCCAGAAACCGGCGTCTGCCTTCCGGTGCGCCCTTGACCAGGCTCAGGTGGCCGGGGTCAAACACCACAGCCGGAAAGCTGCCTGCAAGGCCTGCCGCCCGTTTGGGGGCCGCTCCGTTCACCGAAGCATAGCGCCCGGGGCGGGGGGCATCCGGGGTGCCGATGGTCATGCGCACCCGGGCGGGGTCGTCCGGTTCCTGATCCTCCTGCCGGGTGCGCTGGGTCACCGCGTCCAGCACCGCAAATGTTTCCCCGCGGCGCACAAGCTCGGCGTCCTTGCCGCCCCGGAAGCTCTTGCCGCCGGTCAGCAGCCAGATGGCTTCCAGAAGGTTTGTTTTGCCCTGGCCGTTGTTGCCGCAGATGATGGTCAGTTCCCGACCCGGTTCCAGCCGGGCGGACGCCACATTGCGGTAATTGGTCACTTCCAGCGAAAGCAGCCGCATTACTGGCCCTGCCCGACTTCCACGGTCTGGCCGTCCAGCTCGACCACGTCACCGGCCCGGCACTTTTTGCCGCGCATGGTGCACACCTCGCCGTTCACCTTCACGGCACCGCCCTGCACCAGCTCCTTGGCCTCGCCGCCGGTCTCGCACAGGCCTGCATATTTGAGCAGGGCATCCAGCTTGATAAATTCCGTATGAATGAGAATTTTCTGCATAAAATCGCCTTTCTTAGTCGTTCTTGAAGCGCACCGGCAGCACCAGGTACAGGAAGTCACTGCCTTCCACCGGCAGCACCTTGACCGGGCTTAAGGGGCCGCTGATCTCCATGCGCACCTGCTCGGTGCGGGCGTTGCGCAGGGCATCCAGCAGGTAGCGGTTGTTGAAGCCGATCTCCACTTCCTCGCCTTCGCACTTGGCGTTGAACTCGTCCACCACGCGGCCCAGGTTGGTCTGGCAGCGCACAACAACTTTACCCTCTGTAAAGGAGATGCGGAGGGGGTTCTTTAAACGCTCTGTAATAATCAGGGAAGCACGCTCAATGGTCTCAATGAACTCCTTGGTGTCCAGGGTCACATTGGTGCGGCTGCCGGCGGGGATCACGTTGTGGTAGTTCAGGAACTCGCCCTCGATCAGGCGGCTCATGATGGTGTAGCCGGCGGTCATGAACACCACATAGCGGCGGTTGGCGCAGATGTGTACCAGCTCTTCGTCATCGTTGGCCAGCAGGTGGGAAACTTCGTTCATGGTCTTGCTGGGCACAATGATGCGGATGTCCTTGACGGCGGTGATGGGCCGCTCCACAATGGCCAGGCGGTAGCCGTCCAGGGCTACGATGGTCAGCTTATCCGGCTCGATCTCGAACAGTTCGCCGGTGTGGGCCGGTTTTTTCTCGTCCTGGCTCACAGCGTACAGGGTGCGGTCGATCATATCCCGCAGCACGCCGGTCTTGATGGTCAGGGTCTCCTCGGCTCCGGTGTTGGGCAGCTCGGGGAAGTCGGTGGCGGCCATGGACTGGATCTCGAACTGGGCTACGCCGCTCTGGATGGTGGTTTTGCCGTTATCGGCCGACACAATGGTGATCTGGCCGGCAGGCATCCGGCTGATCATGCTGCTGAGCAGCTTGGCGTTCAGCACGATCTCGCCGGGTTCCTTGACGTTGGCTTCAATGGTGGTCACAATACCCATTTCCAGATCGTAGCCGGTCAGGGTGAGCTGGAAGCCCTCGGCTTTCAGCAGGATGCCTTCCAGCACCGGAATGGCAGACCGCATGGTAACGGCTTTGGAAACGCCGTCAATGGCGGCACTCAGCAGGGTTTTATCGCATACAATGTTCAAAACAGGGTCTCTCCTTTTTTCACACAAGGCCCAGGCTGTTCCGGTTTGGAATTGGATGCCGGACCTCGTTTTCTTATTGAACTTGTTGTAGTAACCGTAGTAGGGGGTGGGGAAGATGTGGAAAACTCGGAAAAGTCCTGCCGGAATGCGGGGCCGGAGCTTTCCACCGGGTTGTGAATGCGGTGTGAAAGGAATGTTGAATTGTGGGGAAGGGAGGATCTTTCCACAGCCCTTGTGGAGAACGGGAGTTGAGTGTTGAAAACTACGTGGAAAGTGTGGAAA
>CAVIXY010000096.1:0-8197 GCA_963646665.1 Bacteroides sp. CAG:545 | reverse complement strand
GAGATTCAGGAGTGGCTCGGCCACAGCGATATCAGCACCACCAGCAATATTTATACCCATCTGGACTTCTCCAGTAAGGTATCTTCGGCAAATGCTATCGTCAATATTTTCCCGGAGAACACGAAAGTATGAGCCTTAGTAAAAAATAAAGCAGTCCAAAAGCCAAAAATAGCTTGAACTGCTTCATTGGTGCCGATGGTGGGACTCGAACCCACATGGTTTCCCGAGCGATTTTGAGTCGCTTGCGTCTGCCATTCCGCCACATCGGCTGATATTGATTTTGATATTCCTTGCACCGTGTTTGGGAAGTTGGAGGGATGTTCAGGAGGGATGTAGGAAATCTCTCCTCACAAACCACTCAAATTTCGTCGCAGTTTCGCAATAATTTCAAAATGGTACACGAAACCACGAAGCGGATTTTGAGTCCCCCTCGTCTGCCATTCCGACACACCGGCTGATGATATGAAAAATACAACAAAACTATTATAGCGGATTCCCGGGATAAAATCAAGCCGAATTTTCTGCGCCGGAAGGATTTGTGCAAAAGGAGCAGGAATGCTCCGGAAGAAACGGAAAACATTTACCCCTGAATTTGCGTCATTTTGCGTCAGATTTCACCGCCCGGCCGCGGCTGTGTGCAAAAACGCAAGGGCTGTCGTGGATTTTATGCGCCGCCGCAGCGCAGGGGGTGGGCAGCTGCAAAGATTGACGCAACCATGCTCAAAATAGTATAATCAGAGCAGAATGCCAGAAGAAACTGCGGGCCGACCCGCAGCGGGAAATGGAAGGAGCGGCGATGACAGAACAACAGACCATGACCCGGAAAGAACTGGAACAGGAAATGCAGCGGCTGGCCGGAGTGTTTGCTTCGGTGCGGCTGCTGGAGGCAGAGCAGGCGCAGGCGGCGCCCGGCCCTGCCAAAAGCGCACTGGAAGAGCAGGTGCGCAAAAGCAGGCTGGAATATGCAGACGGCGTGCTGCAGCAGGTAACAGCCTGCCCGCTGCTGGTGGACGGCAGGCCCTGTGTGCTGGAACTGGTGCAGAACCTGGATGGGGAACAGCTGCTGGACCCCGAAGAGAGCGAACAGCTGCTGGGAACCATCACCGACCGGCGGGAGCGCCGCTACCGCGACCCGCTGACGGGAGCGTACAACCGGCAGTATTATGAAGAGATTTACCGCGACCGGCTGCTGACCGCCGGAGTGGCGGTGCTGGACCTGGACGACTTCCGGCTGGCCAACGATGTATACGGTCACTACGCCGGGGACAGTGCACTGGAAACAGCCGTAAATGTGGTGCGCAGGTGCCTGGACGAAAAGGACCGGCTGATCCGTTACGGCGGCGATGAGCTGCTGCTGATCCTGCCGGAGATCGGGCAGAAGGAGCTGAGCCAGAAGCTGGAACAGATCCGGCTGCAGCTCTATACGGCCAGCGTGCCGGGATATTCGCACATCCGCATTTCGGCCAGCATCGGCGGCGTGTGGGTCCGGGAGACACCGGCCCGCACCGCCGTGCAGCGTGCCCTGCAGCTGCTGCAGTATGCCCGGCTGCAGAAGAACACCGTGATCACGGAGCGGGAACCGGCGCAGCGCCCGGATGCACAGACCTACCGCCGGCAAAGCGTGCTGATCGTGGACGATTCGGCCATGAACCGCAAGCTGCTCAGTGATATGCTGGGGCAGCAGTTCGACACCGCTGAGGCAGCCAGCGGGGAAGAGGGCCTGCGCCTGCTGGAACAGAACCCTACCGGCATTTCCATTGTGCTGCTGGATGTTCACCTGACCGGCATAGACGGCTTTACAGTGCTGGAAGCCATGAACCACCGGCACCTGCTGGAGGAGATTCCGGTGATCGTGATCTCCAGCGAGGACGGTGTGGACACGGTGCGGCGTGCCTTTGATCTGGGGGCTTCCGATTACATCAGCCGCCCCTTTGACGCCAAGGTGGTCTACCAGCGCATCAGCAACACCATCCGTCTGTATGCCAAGCAGCGGCGGCTGAGCGCCATGGCGGCGGACCAGGCCTATGAAAAGGAAAAGAACAGCCGCATGATGATCGGCATTCTGAGCCAGGTGGTGGAAAAACGCGATGGCGAGAGCCGGGAGCATGTGCAGCGGGTGTCGGTGCTTACCGAAATGCTGCTGGCCCATCTGGCCCAGAAAACCGACCGCTACCAGCTCACGCAGGAAGCGCGCCGCACCATCAGTACGGCGGCGGCCCTGCACGACATTGGCAAAATGGAGATCAGCGACAGTCTGCTGCACAAAGCGCCGCCGCTGACGGCAGAAGAGATGCAGCTCATGCGCAGCCACACCCTGCTGGGCGCAAAGATGCTGGAACAGCTGGAAGCCTATAAGGAAGAAGGCTTTGTGCGGGTAGCGTATCAGATCTGCCGGTGGCACCATGAGCGCTACGATGGCGGGGGCTATCCGGATGGGCTGGCCGGGGAGCAGATTCCTCTGGCGGCGCAGGTGGTGGGCCTGGCCGATGTGTACGAGCGGCTGGTGAGCAAGCCGGTGGACGGGCAGGCCCGCCCCCACCGGGAAGCAATCCGTATGATCTGCGCAGGGGAGTGCGGGGCATTCAACCCGCTGCTGCTGGACTGCCTGCGCGACATTGAGGCCGAGATCAACACGGCCATGCACGCACAGCCGGATACTTTATAAAAACGATACAGGCCGGGCAGGGGAGCACCCATGGGGTGCCCCCTGCTTTTTTGTGGGCGGCAGGCAAAAATGCAAGTCCGGTCCTTGCCCGCAGGCGCAGGCTGTGTTACACTAGAAGGACAGAAAAAATCCACAGCGCAGCCTGCAGGCGCAGCTGCCGGAACAGAACGGGAGGAATCGGTTTGAAAAAATGGCACGGATGGATGCGCTGCATTTCGGCGCTGGCAGCGGTGATGCTGCTGTTCGTCTGCATCCCGGCGGCATCGGCGGCCGGTGCGGAGGAAGAAAGCTCTCTCGGCACGGCAGTGACCATTGGCGGGGCGGACACCACCCTGATCCCTGTGGAGGACGAAAACTGCCTGAGCTGGCTGTTCGGTTCCAGCAGCCGGATCACGATTCCGTACCTGAACGTCAAGGGCCAGGGCCTGCGCAAGAATGTGACCCTGGACCTGACCGACTGCCTGGTGGGCATTACATACACCGAGCTGGGGTCCATTGGCAGCTATGTCAGCGCCAGTGCGGCCCAGCAGGCGTGGAAGGCCCAAGCCGTGGCGATCCATTCCTACCTGGAATATCAGAAGCAGTACGGCTCTTCGGCCAACGCACTGATCTATACCCCGGTAGATCAGATCCCCTCTGCCACGCGGGAAGCCATCCGCAAGGCAGTGGAGCCGGTGAAGAATGAGATCCTGACCTACAACGGCAGTGTCTGCGATGCAGTGTGGTCGGCCAGTGCGGGCTACAACACCCAGACCGGCAAATACGGCACCTGTTCCAGCCGGGACGCCTGGGGCACCGAGGTGCCCTACCTGCAGAGCGTGGAAAGCCCCTATGAGGAGCAGTACCACAACCTGCTGCGCCGCTCCATTGGCAAGGATTACCGCTATGTAGAGTACAAGGACAGCCGCACCGGGGAGCCTTACGTGAGTGCCGACACCACCCACAAGAGCCTGGGCGGCTATGTGCAGTACAATACCTTTGTGTCCAACGGGCGCAGCTACCGGTACATCAACCAGTTTGTGTCCTCCCGCTACTGCTTTGATTTTGGCACCGATGCCAACGGTACCCCCTGCATGACCTACTACGGGTACGGCCACGGCGTGGGCATGAGCCAGTGCGGCGCGGTGGGTTATGCGGCAGAGCGCGGCATGAGCTACCGCAATATCCTCAAGCACTATTATACCGGGGCAAGCATCCAGAAAACCGGCAGCAGCGGCGGCTTGTTTGACTGGCTGCGCAGCCTGTTTGGCTAAAATTTTGGGAATTGCTTCTCAAATGCGGTCGGATTTGGTATACTATCGCAGGACGACCGAATGAGAAAACAAACGCCCGGTGCAGCGGCACAGGGCTGAGAATGGAATTGGAAGAAATGCGGCAGCACACGGGTGCGGCCGCAGGAGTGGAGATTTGGCATGGAGTTGGAACAGGAAAAGGACATCAAGCGGGAAGAAGCCTGCAGCCGGGAGCTGGCACAGCGCATTCTGCGGGAGCTTGACCCCGGCAGCGTGCAGGTGCTGGGCAGCAAGGCACTGCGTGCAGCCTTTGCAGGCACCCGGACCGCTGTGGTCACGGCGGATGCGGAGCTTTTGGTGGCAGAGGTCTCTGCCGGGGCAGAGCTGCCTACGGTGCAGAGCAACGCCGTGCTGCTGTGCTGCACCGAGGATGAAAATGCTTTGGCCGACCTGGCCGGGCAGCTGGCACAGCAGGGCTTTTGCCGGGATTTCGGCTGGAAAACCCCGGGCCACGCCCAGCAGACGGCCCTGTTCCGCCGCGCAGCAGGCGATGCCCGGGCACTGACGGCAGGCTACGAGGAAGAGCTGGATCTTCTGCGGGAGCGCGCCGAGCTGGCCGAGCGCGATGCCGAGGAGCAGAAGGCTCAGATGGAGCACCTGCGCAAGGACCTGGTGCTGAGCCGCGACCATGAGCGGGAACTGGAAAAAACGCTGAACAGCGTGGTGAATTCCACCTTCTGGAAGCTGACCTGGCCGATGCGCTATGTGGTAAGCAAGGCCCGCCAGCTGTGGCAGACCTTCCCGCTGTTCGTCTTTTTTGCAACCCTGCGGCAGGTGGGTGTTTCCGGCATGGCGGCACAGGCCAAGGCCAAGCGCATGTATGCCAAGCTGTTCCCCGGCCAGGCCATGCGGGCTGACCGGTTTGCCACGCCGGAACTGCTGGTAAAGCAGGCTGCGAATCAGCCCGCCGGGCCGAAGATCAGCATTGTGGTGCCGCTGTACAACACCCCGCAGCAGTTCCTGGTAGAGCTGCTGGACTCGGTGCAGAACCAGACCTATCAGAACTGGGAGCTGTGCATGGTGGATGCCGGCCAGGACGAAACCGTGGGCCAGACCGTGCTTGCCCGCGCCCAGGCGGACCCGCGCATCCGGTACCAAAAGCTGGACAAAAACGAGGGCATTGCAGGCAACACGAACCAGGGCTTTGCGCTGGCCACCGGCGAATACATCGCCCTGCTGGACCATGACGACATCCTGCACCCCTGCGCCCTGTGGTATGTGGCAAAGGCCATTGCCGAGCAGGGAGCCGACTTTGTGTATACCGATGAAGTGACCTTTGAAGGGGACATTGACCACCTGACCGTTTATCACTTCAAGCCGGACTATATGCTGGACAACCTCCGCTCCAACAACTATATCTGCCACCTGAGCGTGTTCAGCGCAAAGCTGCTGGCCCAGGTGGGCGGAGACGAGCGGGCAGAGTTCAACGGCAGCCAGGATTATGACCTCTACCTGCGCCTGACCGAGCAGGCCCGGAAGGTGGTGCACATCCCGCACCTGCTGTACTACTGGCGTTCCAGCCCCACCAGCGTGGCCAGCAACATTTCGGCCAAGATGTACTGCCTGGAAGCTGCCATGAAGGCCCTGCGCGCCCACTACGAGCGCGTGGGCGTGCCGGTGGACGATGTGACCATGGTGCCCAACACCCCGGGCTTCTACAAGACAGACTACACCATCACCAAGCCCGGCAAGGTGAGTATCCTGATCCCCAGCTGCGACCATGCGGCAGATCTGCGCACCTGCGTGGAGTCCATCTACAGCAAGTCCACCTACCCGGATTTTGAGATCCTGATCATTGAGAACAACAGCAAGGACCCTGCCACCTTCCGCTTCTACGAGCAGCTGCAGAAGGAGCACCCGGACAACCTGCGGGTGCTGTACTGGAAGGGCACCGGCTTCAATTACAGCGCCCTGAACAACTTTGGTGCCAAAGAAGCAGCGGGCGAGTATCTGCTGCTGCTCAACAACGACACCGAGGTGATCGCTCCGCGCTGGATCGAGGAAATGCTCATGTATGCCCAGCAGGACCGCGTGGGCTGCGTGGGTGCCAAGCTGCTGTACCCGGACAACACCATCCAGCACGCGGGCATCGGCTTTGGCTTTTTGACCCTGGCCGGGCACATGCACAAAAACTTCCCGGTGGGGCACCCCGGCTATATGGGCCGCCTGGTGTACGCCCAGGACGTGTATGCCGTAACTGCGGCCTGCCTGATGGTGCGCAAGGCGGTGTATGAGCAGGTGGGCGGCTTGGACGAGAGCTTTGCCGTGGCCTTCAACGATGTGGACTTCTGCGTCAAGGTGCGGGAGGCCGGATACACCAACGTGTTTACCCCCTTTGCCCAGCTGTACCATTACGAGAGCAAGAGCCGCGGCCTGGATGAGGACCCGGTCAAGCGCAAGCGCTTTGTCTCGGAGGTAAAGCGCTTCCAGGAGCGCTGGAAAAAGCAGCTGGCAGCCGGAGACCCCTGCATGAACCCCAACTTTGACCTGATGAAAGAGGACTTTACCTTCGATATCAAGCCGCTGGAGTAAGGCTTGCCCCGGCCGGATGAGGGTGCAGACGGCAGCTGCCGATTTCCCCTCATCAGCCGCCTGCGGCGGCAGCTTCCCCCCAAGGGGGGAAGCCTTCTGAAAATCTGACTCAAAACGAAAAGAGGAACCCCAGTGGAGCTTTCGGCTTGTATCGTAGTATATAACGGCGCGGCGGAAGCGCTGAACGCGGCCCAGACGGTGCTGGACCATACCTGCCGCTACCCGCTGACGCTGTACCTGGTGGACAACGCCAGCCCGGACGGCAGCGGGCAGCAGATGGCGCAGGCGGCAAAGGACGGCACCCTGCGCACCCGCCCCGGCCAGACGGTGCAGGTGCTCTGCCGGCTGGAAAACGGCGGCTTTGGCACCGGCCACAACACGGTGCTCAGCCTGCTGCAGAGCGACGTGCATTTTATTTTGAACCCGGACATCCAGCTCACCGCGGACACCCTGAGCGACCTGGCGGACTGGATGGTGCAGCACCCCGGCGTGGTCATGGCCCGCCCGGCGCTTACCTTCCCGGACGGACGGCCCCAGCGGCTGCCGCTGCGCCGATGCAATGTGCGCGCCATGGTGTACCGCCAGCTGCCCTGCCTGAAGTTCTGGGCCAAGTACAACGAGCGCTACCTGATGGCAGACAAGGACCTGACCCAGCCCACCGAGATCGAGTTCTGCACCGGCAGCTTTTCGGCGGTGGACACGGCGGCCTTCCGGGCCGTGGGCGGCTTTGACGAGGACTACTTCATGTACGTGGAGGACGCCGACCTGACCCAGAAGATGCGCACCCAGGGCAAAGCGTACCTTGTGCCCCAGTACACGGCCATTCATGCCTGGCACCGGGCGGCCCACCGCAGCCTGAAGCCTTTTCTGTGGCAGGTGCGCAGCCTGCTGCGGTATTTTGGCAAGTGGGGCTTTGCGTGGTAAACCCTCTCAGGCGCTGACCGAAACAAAAAACAGTATGATGAACGGCTCTTGCAAAGAATTTCTCTGCAGGAGCCGTTCTTTCTTGCTTTTTGTGTGAATTGATAGTAAAATAAAGTGAACTGTTATCCCATTTTGCCGGTTTGGGCAGGGAACAGCCCCAAAATTGTTGACAGCGGACGCAGCTCCGCTTTGAATCCATACGCTGCCCGGGTGGTCTGCATCGGGGCGGCGTACAGCTGCACAACTTTTCAATATTTTTTAAAGGAGTGCACAACTATGAAAGGCATTATTCTCGCCGGCGGAGCCGGCACACGGCTTTATCCGTTGACCATGGTCACCAGCAAACAGCTGTTGCCGGTTTACGACAAGCCGATGATCTACTATCCTCTGTCCACCCTGATGCTGGCGGGCATCCAGGATATCCTGATCATTTCCACCCCCACCGATACGCCCCGCTTTGAGGCCCTGCTGGGAGATGGCAGCCAGTACGGCATCCATCTGCAGTACAAGGTCCAGCCTTCGCCGGACGGCCTGGCACAGGCCTTTATCCTGGGCGAAGAGTTCATTGGCGATGACTGCTGCGCCATGATCCTGGGCGATAACATTTTTTACGGCAACGGTTTTTCCAAGATTCTCAAAACCGCTGCGGCCAATGCAGAAAACAAGGGCCGCTGCACCGTGTTCGGCTACTATGTGTCGGACCCCGAGCGCTTTGGCATTGTGGAGTTTGACAAGGACGGCAAGGTGCTGAGCGTGGAAGAAAAGCCCCAGCACCCCAAGAGCA
>CAVIXY010000095.1:0-8290 GCA_963646665.1 Bacteroides sp. CAG:545 | reverse complement strand
CGCCCCAGCCGTAAGAGCCGAACAGTGCAATCTTCTTGCCGTTCAGAGAGCCTTCCAGATCCGCAAACATCGGCTCAAACTCGCTCTCTTCCAGCTGCTCAGCGCCCATTGCGGGGCAGCCGAATGCCACCACATCAAACTCGCCCAGCTTGGCAGCGTTCATCTCGCTGCAGGGCACGATGGTGGCGTTTGCGCCAGCGCCCTCTGCAATGCAGTTTGCCATGGTCTCGGTGTTGCCGGTTGCGCTCCAGAATACGATTACTACTTTGCTCATAAAGATCGACCTCTCTCAAATCAATTTTAGTTAGATATCTCTAACTTTCAGCTCTATAAAAATGCGTCAGATTCGATCCAACGCATTTTATTGGTTAGCATTCTCTAACCGCAAATAGAATACCACAGCCCGGCAATGCTGTCAAGCCTTTTCCGTCAGAAAATGTAAAAGATCAGCAGCAGCACCCCATAGATCACCGGCTGGTGCAGCAAATATACCACCAGCGAGTGCCGCCCCAGCCACCCCAGCGGCGGGCAGACCGACCGCCGCAGCGGTTCCAGCCGCGCCCGGCCCACCAGCCGGTGCAGAAAATACCCGGCCCAGAACAAAAACAGCCACGGCAGCAGCGGGAAGTAGTCAGTGGAGTAAAACCAAAACGGGCAGAACCCGAAAAATGCGGTGCCGTAATTGCGGTACCACTCCACCGGCAGGGTCACCGCCCAGCCCGGCAGCCCCCAAAAGCCCTCCTGCGTGTGGTAGGTGAGCGCAAACAGCACGGCAGCCGCCGCCATTCCCAAACCGGCAGGCACGCGCCGGAGCAGCGGTTCCAGCAGGCCGGTGATCAGCATTGCGCTGCCCAGCAGGGTCAGCACGCCAAACACCACCCGGTCCTCCGGCATTACCAGCAGCGTGACCGCCGTGACCAGTGCACCGCCGCCGAACACCACCGCACCCCGCCGCAGGGTGTGGTGCCCCAGCGGCACGCAGAAACCGGACAGCAGAATGAATACCCAGCAGATGGACTGCTGCCACAGCCGCCCCGGCCAGCCGAAGTACCAGTTTGCCTGCACCCCGAACAGAAACACCAGGTCCCAGCAGCCGTGGTAGAGCATCATGCTGATCAGGTCCAGCCCCCGCAGCTCATCCAGCAGGGCATAACGGGAAGATCGTTGTGTCATCTTGTTTTCTTCCTCTCATTTCAGATAAGGGCAGTATACCACAGCCGCCCCATAAATGCAAAAGACACGTGCTGCCCCGGACCGGCTTGCATTTGTATCCGTAATGTGCTATAGTAAACGCAACGTTTTATCGGAAGGAGGGTGCACCCGCATGGGTTGGAACGGCTGCGTTTTCTTCAAAAAAGGAAACCCCTGAGCAATTCCGGCTCGAAGTGCGCCCATTTTTAGAAAATCTTTCGGCAAAACGTGGCACAAGTGCAATTTGTACGCCGCGCAGCTTTGCTATGGGGCGTTTTTGTTTTGCCCGGAAACCGGGCGCACCGTTTCACCTGTTGAAGATGTGAAAGGGTGTTTCCTTTATGAATTTAAAACGACAGTATTGCAGCCTGTATGTCTCTGCATTTTTCTCCGGCCTGCGCATTACCGATGCCGTGTGGGTGGCGCTGCTGGCGGCCCGGGGCTTTCCGCTGTGGCAGATCGGCCTGGCGGAGGGGCTTTTCCATGCCGTGAGCCTTGTATGCGAAGTGCCCAGCGGCATGGCTGCCGACCTGCTGGGCCGCAAACGGACCCTGCTGCTGGGCAGCGTGTTTGTGGTTGCCTGCAATCTGCTCATGGCCTTTGCGCCCAGCATTGGCTTTGTCTGCCTGGCCATGGCACTGAACGCCCTGGCCAACACCATGTTTTCCGGCACGGATGCCGCCCTGGCCTACGACAGCCTTGTGCAGTGCGGCCGGGAAGAGGAATATCTGCAGCGCAGCGCCAACCGCTCCCAGCTGCAGATGCTGGCCAGTGCGTTGGGCTCGCTGGCAAGCCTTTTGCACCGGTGGCTGAAATTCACCGGCTTTTACCTGCTCAGTGCCGGGCTGGAAAGCATTTCCGGCTTTGCTGCACTCTTTTTGACCGAACCGGTGGTAACCGAAGCACAGGCCAGCCGGAATACGCAGAGCCTGCGCACCCTGCCTGCCCGCTTTGTGCGGCTGGTGCAGGACAGCGCCGCCGCCCTGCAAAGCAGCCCGCAGGCCGTGCGCATCATTGCGGCAGATGCACTGATCAGCATTCCCAGCTACCTGACCAAAATGTTTTTGCAGCAGCGGCTGGTGGAGCTGGGCTGGCCCACGGCATGGCTGTTTGTGCCCCTGCTGTGCGGCGGCCTTGCCGCTGTGCTTGGCACAGAGATCGGCCGCCGGGTGCATCTGCGTCGTCTGCGGCCGTTCTACACCGCCTGTGCACTGGTGTGCGGCGCCGGGGCGCTGCTGGTGGGCCTTTCCCCTGCTCCGGGCGCCATTGCAGGTTCCATGCTGGTGCAGGGTGTTCTGAGCGTGTGGCTGCTGCACGCCGAACAGCGGCTGAACGATGCGATCCCCAGCGATCAGCGCGCCACGCTGATCAGTGTGGACAGCATGGCCTACAGCCTGCTGATGATCGCCGCCAGCCCGCTGGTGGGCATGGCCGGTGATGTAACGGGCCACGCTGGAACAGGCCTTGCGGTGCTGGGCATTCTTGTTGCCGCCAGTGGGCTGGTCGCAGCCTGCCGCCGCTGAAATCCCATAACAAGCACAAAATCCCCCCTGCCGGAGCTGTTCCTGCAGAGGGGATTTTTCGTTTTTCTGTTACTTTGCCGTGATCTCCGCAGCCAGGGCGTCCATCTGAGCTTCGGCGGCGGCGTTGGCGGCAGACCGGATGGTGACCACATTGTCACACACCGTCATATTCTTCATGCCTTCCAGTTCGGCCCGCATGAGCTTGGCCGCCATGGGTGCCCAGGTGCCGTTTTCCATCAGGCCCACGGTTCGGCCCTGGAATGCCTTGGTTTTGAGGTGGCACAGGAAGGTCTCCATCGGCGGGAACAGGAAACCATCGTAAGTCGCGCAGGCCAGCACCATTTTGCCGTAACGGAAGGCAGCTTCCACCGCATAGGAGACATCGGTGCGGGTCAGGTCCATTTCCACTACCTTAGCTCCCTGTGCGCGGAGCTTTTCGGCCATGGTATGGGCGGCATCGCGGGTGTGGCCATGGATGGACGCGCTGGCCACCAGCACGGTGTCCGGCTCTTCGGGCTTATAAGTGGACCAGGTATCGTAGTAAGCCAGGTATTTGCTCAGGTCTCCGGTGAGCACCGGGCCGTGCAGCGGGCAGATGGCGGCAATGTCCAGCGCCGCTGCCTTTTTGAGCAGCGCCTGTACCTGCGGGCCGTACTTGCCCACAATGTTCAGGTAATAGCGGCGTGCGCCATCGGCCCAGTCGGTGTCGGCAGTATAACCGGCCACCGTGCCAAACCGGCCAAAGCCATCGGCGGAGAACAGCACCTTTTCACTGCTCTCATAGCTGACCATAACTTCCGGCCAGTGCACCATGGGAGCAAACACGAAGGTCAACGTGTGGCTGCCCAGGCACAGGCTTTCGCCGTCCTTCACCACCACACGGCGGCTCTTGGCAACGGCATCCGCCCCAAAGAACTGTTCCATATAAAGGAAGGTCTTGGCGTTGCCCACCACCTGCATTTCCGGGTAGAGCGCTGCCAGGCGGGCAATGTTGGCCCCGTGGTCCGGTTCCATGTGGGACACCACCAGGTAATCCGGCTTGCGGCCTGCCAGGGCTTCGGTCAGGTTGGCCAGCCAAGGCTCGGTGGCGCGGTTGTCCACCGTGTCCAGCACAGCCGTTTTCTCGTCCAGGATGACATAGGAATTGTAGCTCACGCCTTCCGGCACAGGGTACTGGCTCTCGAACAGATCAATGGTAGCATCGTCCACACCCACGCCCAGAATGGCCTTGCTGATAGTTTGTACGCTCATAGACAGACAGCTCCTTTATTTTTATGTTGTGCCGCACAAACGGCGAGTGTTTACTGAGAACAGCTCCTAGTATAGCACATCGTCAGTTTTTTGGCAAGGGGCAGTTGGGCTGTGGGCCGGGCAGATGCAGTTACCCGGCAGGACGGCGGGGAGTTTCCCAAGCAAACGATCCGGGGGTGGGTCCCTGCCACCGTAGGTGGCAGGGCGGGGGCTGGAAGCCCCGCTGCATTTGCGGGGAAAGCTCCCCGCTGGCCTGCCCTTACTGCTTTTACTGCTTTTACTGCTTTTACTCCTCTTCCCCGCTCTCCGGCAGATGGGCGGATACCGGACGGCCCGGTTCGCTGTCCAGTTCCAGCAAGGCCGCGGCGGATGCATCGTCCATAGTCTGCACGGCGCGCAGCTTGCGGCTGATGGCACGGCTGCGTACACCGATGAGGTTGTCCAGCTCTTCGTCCGTCTGGCGCAGGCGCTGCTGCAGCTTGGAAAGCCCCTGCCCGAATTTGTCAAATTCGGTCTTAACGGCCCCCAGCAGCTGCCACACTTCGCCGGAACGCTTCTGAATGGCAAGGGTCTTGAAGCCCATCTGCAGGCTGTTGAGCAGCGCCGCCATGGTGCTGGGGCCGGCCACGTTGACCTGATAATCCCGCTGCAGCACTTCCAGCAGGCCTGCATTCACCACCTCAGCGTACAGCCCCTCAAAGGGCAGGAACAAAATGCCAAAGGCCGTGGTGTAGGGCGGCTCCACATATTTTTCCCGGATGTCCTTGGCTTCGCTGCGCAGCACCAGTTCCAGCGCATGGCGGGCGTTTTCCACAGCCTGCGCATCGCCGGAAGCCTGGGCGTCCTGCAGGTGGGCATAGGTGTCGCCGGGGAACTTGGAGTCGATGGGCAGCCAGACACTGCCGCCATCCGCTCCGGGCATCTTGATGGCATATTCCACCCGCTGGGTGCTGCCCGGAATGGTGGCCACATTGGTGTCGTACTGTTCCGGGGCCAGAATTTCTTCCAGAATGGCCCCCAGCTGGATCTCGCCCAGAATGCCGCGGGTCTTGACGCCGGAAAGCACCTGCTTCAGCCCGCCCACATCGGCAGCCAGGGTCTGCATTTCCCCCAGACCCTTGTACACCTGCTCCAGCTGGGCATTGACCGCCTTGAAGCTTTCGGTCACCCGCTTCTGCAGAGCGTCCTGCAGCTGCTCGTCCACCGTGCGGCGGATCTCGTCCAGCTTCTGGGTGTTCTGCGCCTGCAGGGCGGCCATGCTGTCTGCCAGAGTGCGGCGCATTTCTTCCAGCTTGCGGGCATTGGAAGCTTCCAGCCCCTGCAGGCGCTGCTCCATAGTCTGCTGCTGGGCAGCCTGCCCGGCACTGAGGGTGCTGCTCATGCCCTGCACGGCGGTCTGCAGCGTTTCGCTGATGCCGCGCATAGCTTCGTAATTCTGCTGAGCCATTTCGGCCTGCTTCTGTGCCATGGCCTTGGACTGTGCCTCCAGCTGGGCACGCAGCCATTCCTTCAGTTCTTCGTTGTTCTGCTGCGGTGCCGCCTGCCTGCCGGTGCGGTACAGCAGCAGTGCCAGCATCAGACAAATAGCCACCAGCAGAAAGGTATATAACAGGGCCAGAAATTCCATAGGTTTGCTCTCCCATCACAAAAACCGGGCCTTGCCCACGCAAAGCCCGGCATTTTTCTCAAAGATAACGGTGTTCCAGTGTTTTTTGCTCTGTAACCACCTCTTCTCCGTACAGGCCAACGCCATCGGCTTCCACTTCGCCCACCTGATTGTCGCAGGGGTCGGCGCGGAAGGCGCACATGGGCGGGTCAAATGGCGCGCACAACGCGCGGTTGGCCACCATGCGGTCGGTATCCAGGTTACCAAAGTAGTGCAGACGCATCTTCTCATTGCCTGCACGGGCCATGGAAGCCCCTGCCGAGCAGTCGGCATACATCCAGCCCATGGGGGCAATGTAGAACATGGCCCAATCGTGGCAGCCGGCCAGTTCCGGCCGGGCCACCAGGCCGCTCTGCCACCGGGCCGGGATGCCCGCAATGCGGCACAGCACAATAAAGGTGGCCGCCATCACGCCGCAGTCGCCCCGGCGGCTGCGGGCACAGGCATCCGAAATATTTTCCTGCACAAAGTACGGCGGCTGAAAGTGGTAGTGCACATTCAGGGTCACATAATCGTAAATGCGTTTTGCCTTCTGCACCGGGTCGGTCAGGCCCGCCGTGAGCTGCGCGGCCAATGCCCGCAGGTACGGAGTGAATTCCAGATGCGGCAGCTGCTCTTCGGTGTCAAAGGCAGGCTGTACGGGGTCCGGTGCCGTGTGCAGCGGGTCGGCATAATGGGCGGTGCTGCGGTAGCGGTACACCGCGCCAAAGCGGCGGTTCTCGGTCAGGTCTGCTTCCCAGTAAGCGGTGCGCTGGGCTACATCTTCCGGCGCAACAAAGGCCGGCGGCTCGGTAAAGGACAACAGCTCAATGCCGCTCTGGGCCGGGCAGGCAGCAGGCAGCGGCAGCCAGACTTTGACGTGCACAGCATCTCTGCCCTGTGCCCGGGCGGCAGCCAGGGCAGCGGCAAAGGCTTCGTCCGACATGCCAATACCGGCCTGCAGGGTAATCTCCGCACTGGCAGAACCGGTGCGCACCATCTGCTCGTGCTGGGCTTCGTACCGTTCCCAGCTGGGCAGCGGCAGCGGAGGGTCCAGCTGGCGGGCTGCAAGGTCTGCGTGTGTGGCAAGCAGGGTGTCTGCCGCATGGCAGATGTACCGCTTTTCGCCTTCCACAAAGCGCCAGTCCATGGCACCGGCAGCATCCAGCGCGGCAAACTCCTCTGCCGTAAAACCGCGTACCAATTGCTGCATCTGTGCCAGCAGCTGCGAAGCCGAAAGGGTGTACACCTGCGGCAGGCGGCGCAGGATCTCCCGCTCAGCCGTCAGGGCAGCGCGCAGGGCATCCGGCCCCTGCGGAGTGGGGTTTGCAGGCAGAGCTGCAGCCCCGGCGGGCTGGTTCTGGGCAGCAGTCCAGTCCTCTGCCAGCAGGGCATCCACACGGGCAATGGCCTGCTGATAATATCCTGCTTCCTTCAGGCGGCGCACATCATCCGGCAGTCCCGTATTCAGGCAGGCAAAGCATTCGTTCCAGTCCTTCATTCTGATACACTTCCTTTTGCTGCAGCCGTCTGCTCTTCCCAGAAGGCCACGGCATCGTTCAGCCAGCCCTCAGCCTCGGTGCCATTGGCCAGGCCGATGCCGTGGGCAGCGTGCTCATACACCACTTCTTTGTAGGGCACATTGTGCCGGATAAGGGCGCGGCGCAAAGCCGGCCCCTGCAGCTGGAAATTCAGCGCAATGAGCAGCATATCATCCTTGCCGTACCAGAAATATACCGGCGGAAAGTCGTCCGTCACAGCAGCCGAAACACTGAGCTGATAATAGCACAGACTGGGTTTGAGCTGGTCCACGACCACGTGGTAAACCGGCTCGGCTTCCGAAAAGTTGATCACCGGGTAGGCCAGGATCAGCGCCCCGGGCTTGGACACCCCAAACTGTTTGTAGCCCAACTGATCCGATCCGAAAATACCGGTAATGTGTCCGCCGGAAGAATGCCCGAGAACGGCATAGCCTTCGGTCTGCACGCCCAGCTCTTCGGCATGGTCCGTGATATAGCGGATGGCATTGCCCACATCCTCAATGGGGGCGTTGTCATCGTTTTCCGGCCAGACCCGGTAGCGCATGGCAAACACGGCATAGCCCATCTCGTGCAGCTGGTAAGCTGTGGAGATGCACTCCTTCATCTCTGCCGTCTTGGTGCCCACATTGCCGGAAAGCACCAGGGCATACTTTGCCTTTTTGTTGGGATCTGCTGCCGGGAAATAGTAGACCTCGGCATCTTTCTTGGAGGGGTCCTGCGCGATTTCCTCCGCCGAGTAGATCTTGCGGGTGACCTGCACCCCATTGTTGTAGTTTTCGATCAGCAGGTTCAGGCCGTTGGCGCAGTCCTCCGCCACCCAGCTGCCTACGTATTCTCCCAGGGTCCTGTTGGCCCACATCTGCCGCTTGGGAAAATATTTGTCCTTGGAATAGGTCAGAATGCCGGCCCCCACCAGGCTGGGGTGGTTGTGCAGCTCAGTCATGGTGGTTTCGGTGGTGATGTTCGGCGCGCCGTATTCTGCCGCAAAGGCCGGCAGCGGCAGGCCTGCCAGCATCACAGCGGCCGCCGCTGCCCCGGTCACCTGCAGAAACTGGCGGCGGGAAATTTTACAACTCATAGGATCGTTCCTCCTCGTATTATATAAGAGTAGTATTTATAGACCGCTCTCCAGCGGTATG
>CAVIXY010000094.1:0-8347 GCA_963646665.1 Bacteroides sp. CAG:545 | reverse complement strand
TCTTCAACTGGGATGTCCTGAAGAAGTATCTGGAAGAGGACGAGGCAGACCCCAACTCCAAGAACGACTTTGGTATGAACATCATTCCGGCCCTGCTGCGTGACGGCCGCAAGATGTATGCATACCGCTTTGCCGGCTACTGGCGTGACGTGGGCACCATCGACAGCCTGTGGGAAGCCAATATGGAAGTGCTGGACCCCGAAAACTCCGGCATTGATATCTTTGACAAGACCTGGAAGATCTACAGCCGCAACCCCGTGCTGCCGGCCCAGAAGATCGGCCCCCGCGCTGTGGTGCAGGATTCTCTCGTCACCGAGGGCTGCAAGATCTACGGCACCGTCAAGCACTCTGTGCTGAGCGCAGGCGTCACCGTGGAAGAGGGCGCTACCGTGGAAGATGCCGTCCTGATGGATGGCGTGGTCGTCAAGGCAGGTGCCGTGGTCAAGCGCTGCATCCTGGCTGAGGATGTCGTGGTGGGCGCAGGTGCCAAAATCGGCGGCGATGGCCCCATCGCACACGTGGGCACCGGCCTGACCATCGGTGCAGGCGCTACCGTCAAGGAGGGCGCAAAAGTCTTTGAATCCGTCAAGGAGGGTGTGGAAGTATGCTGAGACAGAACACCAATGCGTTGGGCATTATTTTCCCCAACAGCTATGACAATACCGTTCCCGAACTGGTGACCGAGCGCGCAATGGCCTCGATTCCCTTTGCAGGCCGTTACCGCATGGTGGACTTTGTTCTGTCCAGCATGGCAAACTGCGGCATTTCCAACGTGTCCATTGTGGTGCGCAAAAACTACCACTCCCTGATGGATCACCTGGGCACCGGCCGCGAGTGGGATATGGCCCGCCGCCACGGCGGCCTGAACATTGTGCCTCCCTTTGCAGAAAAGGGCGTGCGCATTTATTCCGGCCGTGTGGAGGCTCTTGGCTCCATCCTGAACTTCCTGGAGAACCAGCGTGAGAAGTACGTGGTCATGAGCGATGCCAACATTGCCATCAACTACGACTTCAATGCTCTGCTGGCTGCCCATCAGGCAAGCGGTGCGGATGTGACCATCGCTTATCAGAAAACCGAGATCCCCGAGGGCCGCAAGAACGACAACTACACCCTGACCGTGGATGCAGACGGCCGCGTGACCGAGCTGCTGTTCAACGATTACCGCCCCGGTGTGCAGAACCTGGACCTGAACATTTACGTGCTGGAGCGCGAGACCCTGATCAAGCTGGTCAAGGACGCCACCTCCCGCGGCCTGATCTACTTCGAGCGCGACATTCTGGCCCACAACGTCAACATCCTGAACATCCATGCGCTGGAGTACACCGGCTATGTGGCCCATGTCTGCGACATGAAGAGCTACTTTGATGAGAACCTGAAGCTGACCGATGAGCAGAACCTGGAGGCTCTGTTCCCGAAGAACAGCCCGGTTTACACCAAGATCCGTGACGACAACCCCACCCGTTACGTCACCGGTTCCAAGGTCACCGATTCCATCCTAGCGGATGGCTGCGTGATCGAGGGCACTGTGGAGAACTGCGTGCTGTTCCGCGGCGTGCAGATCAAGAAGGGTGCCGTGGTCAAGAACTGCGTGCTCATGCAGGACACCGTGGTGGAAGCAGATGCCGAACTGGACTGCGTGGTGACCGATAAGAACGTGAAGATCACCGCCGGCAAAAAGCTGTCCGGCACCGAGAACTTCCCGGTCTACGTGCAGAAGAACCACACCGTCTGATCTTTGAGTCATCCATAGGGGCGGCTTCCTCCCCGGTAGCCCCTCTTGAGAGGGGCGGGGGCCGTTGTGCCCCCGCCTGCTCTTTTGTTTGAAACGTTTCGTGCCGCCGCATTGCCCGGCGGAGGGGAACACGAACTCTTTTTGGAATATGGAAGGAGCAATTTATGAGAATCCTGTATGCTGCTTCGGAAGCCAATCCCTTTGCAAAATCCGGCGGTCTGGCCGATGTGGCCGGTGCACTGCCCAAGGCTTTGGTGAAGGACGGCGTGGATGCCCGCGTCATCATGCCCCTGTACGGCGACCTGAAGCACCGCGAACTGCTGGAATACGTTACCAACTATTCGGTGCCTGTGGGCTGGCGCAGCCAGTACTGCGGCCTGTTCAAGGCCGAAGTGGACGGCGTGACCTACTACTTCCTGGACAATGAATATTACTTCAAGCGCCGCGGCCTGTACGGCTTTTACGATGACGGCGAGCGTTTTGCCTTCTTTGCACGTGCCGTGCTGGAGACCTTGTTCTACATCAACTTCACCCCGGACATCATCAACTGCAACGACTGGCAGACCGCCCTGGTGCCCGTGTACCTGAACCTGTACTACCGCCACCTGGATAAGTTCAACCGCATCAAGACGGTGTTCACCATCCACAACATTGCCTACCAGGGCAAGTACGGCACCGACATTCTGGAAGATACCTGCGGCATCGGCCGCCGGGACCAGCACATTGTGGAGTACGATGGCTGCGCCAACTTCATGAAGGGTGCCTTTGAGACTGCCGACAAGATCACCACCGTCAGTCCCACCTACGCCCAGGAGATCCTGGACCCCTGGTTCAGCTACGGCCTGGACGCTCTGCTGCGGGAGAAGCAGTACAAGCTGTGCGGCATCCTGAACGGCATCGACATGGATGCCAACAACCCTGCCACCGACAAGCACATTCCCTGCAACTACAGCATTGACACCTTTGAAGAGGGCAAGGCCAAGTGCAAGGAAGCCCTGCAGGATAAATTCGGCCTGGACAAGGACGGCAGCCCCGTATTTGGCATGGTCAGCCGCATGGTCGGCATGAAGGGCTTTGACCTGGTGCAGAGCATCGCTGATGGCTTGGTGGACCGCGGCATTGAGCTGGTGATCCTGGGCAGCGGCGAAGGCCAGTACGAGAGCTTCTTCTCCGACCTGTGCGCCCGTCACCCGGGCCGCGTGGGCACCTACATCGGCTTTGAGCCGGCACTGTCGCAGGAGATCTACGCAGGTGCCGATGCCTTCATCATGCCCTCCAAGAGCGAACCCTGCGGCCTGGCCCAGATGGTGGCCTGCCGTTACGGCACGCCGCCCATCGTGCGTGAGACCGGCGGCCTGCGCGACTCCATCCACGACAGCACCATGGGTGACGGAAACGGCTTTACCTTTGCCGGTTACAGCGCCCACGAGCTGTACGAGGCCTGCTGCCATGCACAGGATGCCTACAACAACAAGGAAAACTGGCACAACCTGGTGCACCACTGCATGGAGTGCGACTTCAGTTGGGATGTTTCGGCCAAGAGCTATGAGGGCTTGTACAACGAGACCGCAAACCTTTGGTAAGCGGGCCGCATAAGCATTAAGCATCCATCCGCCGCCCGGCTGTTTAGCAGCCGGGCGGCTTTTGTGTGCAAATTTCAGCATAAGCGGTGCACAACTGCATAAAAGTCACTTGCAGATACTGGCACGGATATGCTATACTGAATTCCCGACTTAACACAATTTTCATGATTGTGCAAGCAATTTTATAAAAGAGAGTGACAATCCAAAGGAGAAACGCTATGAACTGGAAACAGATCCTCAGCGGCGTACTGGCGGCCGGTATGCTGCTGACCGGGCCGGTGCAGCTGCTGGCCTCGGCTGAGAGCGTGGACGATACCAACTCGGTCTACAGCGCAGGCAGCTATTCATTTGAAAAGCTCTCGCACCCGGACAAGGATGTGAAAACGGCAGACGGCATCGTGGACTACCTGGGCCAGGGTGCAGTGGACGTGGTTACGGACCCGGAAAGCGAGTATTACAATGCAGGCGACCGCGGCCAGAACTATGCCTGGGCTGCAGTTGGCTATGGCGATTGGCTGTACGTGGGCACCTGCTATGCCGCCATAGGGCAGACCCTCTCCCTGATGAAGAGCAGCCTGGGCGACAAGTATGACGAAAAGGTGCTGCACGCAACCTTTGATGCCATGTTCAACGGCGACTTTTTCAATGCGCAGGAAGACGGTGCAGAGTCCAAGGGCGTGCTGGTCAAGATCAACACCAAGACCGGCGAGACCAAGGTGCTGATGGCTGCATCCGTCAACGGCTACTCGGTGCTGTTCCGCAATGCAACGGAGTATAACGGCAAGCTGTACTTCTGCGGCACCGTGCGCGGCGACCCCAGCGGAGCCTACCCCAGCGTGTGGCAGATCGACCCGGAGACCGATGAGTGCAAGTCGGTGTACAAGGGCCTTTCCAGTATGCAGGACTACATGGCAGCTTACCGTGCAGGCGTGTCCACCGGCATCCGCGGTATGTGCGTGTACAACGGCCAGCTGGTGATCAGCAACGTGACCATGGACAGCACCACCGGCAAGAGCAGCGCCACCCTGCTGATCTCCTCTGACCCGGAGCAGGGCTTTACCCAGATTGCGGATTCCGAGGACCTGTTCAACTATCCCGCTTACAAGTATACCGACAGCATTTACGGTGGCAGCATCTGGGATATGGTGGAGTACAACAACAGCCTGTATGTTTCCCTGTGCACCGGCACCGAGGACAACATGCCGGACAACAACACCATGCAGTCCTTTGCCCTTGTGCGCGGTGATCAGAATCCGGACGGCACCTTTACCTGGACGGCTGTAGCCGGTGACCAGGAAAAGGACGGTGCCCGCTATACCTTTGGCATCGACCCGGAGCGCACCCGTTCCGGCGCAGCCAACCTGATCGTGTACAACCATTACCTCTACATCGGCGAGTACAACGATGAAGAGATCGCTCTGGAGCGCATCCTCTTCTCCAAGACCGGCAAAAAGGCCAATGGCCAGTTCGGCGGCGGCCTGGACTGCAGCTTTATCAATGCAAACCTGGAGCAGTCGGTCAACCTGTACCGCATGGATAAGGACGAGAATGTGGAACTGGTTGTGGGCAATAAGACCAAGATGTTCCCGAATGGCAGCCTGTCCGGCCTGCAGTCCGGCTTCGGCCACAACGAGAACCAGTACATCTGGCGTATGGAAGTGTACGATGGCAAGCTGTATGTGGGTACCTTTGACACCAGCAGCATGCTGCAGACCCTGGGCCAGTTCTCCAATGGCGACATCTTCAAGTGGGCACCGGAGTCCTGGAAGAGCGAGTGGAACTACCTGGTAACTCTGATGAAGGTTCTGGGCGAGGTGGACGCCGATGGCACCGGCAACCCCAACACCCTGGCACAGACCATCAAGTTCTCTTACAACTTCGTCTTCAAGAACATCTCGGTCAGGAACATTGCCAGTGCCATCAGGCTGCTCCACTACCTGCGCAAGGCAGAGCGCGGCTTTGACCTGTACGTCTCTGAGGACGGCGTGAACTTTGAGACCATTACCACCAATGGCTTCGGTGATCCGTACAACCATGGTCTGCGCGTGTTTGCCACCACCGACCAGGGCCTGTGCATCGGCACGGCCAACCCCTTCTACGGCACCCAGATCTGGATTCAGCGCAAGGGCGGCTGATCCCCTGCCCGATCATCGGAAAGAACCCTGCAGGCACCCGCAGCGATTTGCTGCGGGTGCTTTTTTGCACCCTGCACAAAGAATGCATCAAACTTTTGGTATTGATGTGTCCGCAGGCGCACACACTCCACAGGGAGAGAACAGTTGTAGAAAAAATGTGAGCAAATTATGAAGTTTTACTAGAAGTTGGTGGAAAATTGATTGAAATATCCAACGGTTTGAATTATACTATGCCTATAAGAAATTTAGCCGGTGCGGGCCGCGGACGTTTTGGGGCCGGGGACGTGTCGGCCAAGAGGGAGGAAAACCGCATTGAAAGGCTGGTACAAGGCGCTGGAAGACCTGGTCTGGCTGACCCAGCTGGGGCTGAACATGCTGCTGCCGCTGGTGCTGTGCCTGGGGGGCTGCTGGTGGGCTGTGACCAACTGGAACTGGCCGGAGTGGCTGTTTCTCCCGGCTGTTGCGCTGGGGCTGGCCGCCGGTGCGCAGAACTTCTGGGTATTCTGCAAAGAGCGGCTGGACCGCAGCAAAAAAGAAAAACATCACCGGGTGGGGTTTAACACCCACCAGTAACGGAGGGAGCGTTGCGTATGAAATTGCAGCCGGAATCCCAAAAGGAGCTGCTGCGCATTGCCTGCGGCACCGCCATCTGTACGGCGGCCATGTGGGCGCTGTTTGCGGCGCTGCATGTTGTGGGCTGGGTCCGGTTTGACTACACGGTCATTCTGGGCAGCCTGATCGGCGCACTGGTGGCAGTCGGCAACTTTGCCGGCATCTGCTTTGTGGTGCAAAAGGTTATTGACGAGCAGGACGAAAAAAAGCGCAGTGCAATGCTGAAGGTATCCTACAACAGCCGGATGCTGCTGCAGGCGCTGTGGGTGGTGGTGGCCATTGCGGCCCCCTGCTTCCAGCCGTTTGCCGGTGTTCTGCCGCTGTTTTTCCCGCGGATCACCATTTATTATCTGCAAATAACCGGCAAGTACAAGCCGCTCAAGGCCCCGCAGGAGCCGGTGGACGTCTCGGTGGAGGACGACCCCGCACCTGCTGCCGCCCCGGCGGCTGAACCCCGTGACAAAGGGGGTGAAACCTAACAAATGGAACTGAACGGCGCAAAGATCCTGTACACCATCCATACCGATATCCCGCTTCTGGGCGACTTCAAGATCACCCAGACCCTTGTGAGCACATGGATCGTCATGGCGCTGCTTTCGGGTCTGGCCATCTGGCTGGGGCACGGCCTCAAGCTGGAAAATGTGTCCAAGCGGCAGGCCGCAGCCGAGTTCATTGTCACGCGGTTGGACCAGTTCGTGCACGACAACATGGGCCATCACTTTGACCAGTATATCCCGCTGGTGGGTGCCATTTTCGCACTCAGCGTCGGGTGCAACCTGATCAGCGTTGTCGGCCTGTGGAGCCCAACGGCCGACCTGAACACCGAGGCGGCCTGGGCCATCGTGGTGTTTGTTCTGATCATGTACTACAAGATCAAGACGAACGGCATTCTGACCTACCTCAAGGGTCTGCTCGATCCGATCTTTATCATGGCACCCATCAATGTGCTGTCGGAGGTGTCCACCCCTGTCAGCATGGCGTTCCGTCACTTTGGCAACATCCTGTCCGGTACAGTCATCTCCACACTGCTGTACTGGGCCCTGGCAAGCCTGAGCCATGTGCTCTTTGGCTGGCTGCCTGGGGTGCTGGGCCAGATCCAGCTGTTCCAGATCGGTATCCCGGCCTTTACGGGCCTGTACTTTGACTGGTTCGGCGGCTGCATCCAGGCCTTCATCTTCTGCACCCTGACCGCAATCTTCATCAAACGTGCTGCCGGTGAGGAATGACCTCTTCCGGCATCTCCCAAACACAACATCTTTCTTTTAGGAGGACAAATCTTATGACTGACTTCCAGTACCTGGCTCGTGGTATCGCTCTGGCAGGCTGCGGCATCGGCGCAGGCTGTGCTCTGATCGCCGGCATCGGCCCCGGCATTGGCGAAGGCAACGCTGCTGCTGCTGCCTGTGAGGCCGTTGGCCGCCAGCCCGAGTGCAAGAGCGATGTGACCAGCACCCTGATCCTGGGCGTTGCCCTTGCCGAGACCACCGGTATTTACGGCTTTGTCACCGGTCTGCTGCTCATCTTCCTGGCACCCGGTATGTTCATGCGTTACCTCGCATAAGCGCTTCTGACGCGAGCAAAGCAAGCAGCCGCAGAAGGCTTCCCCTCTCGGGGGGAAGCTGTCACCGCAGGTGACAGATGAAGGGCAGGGGCAGAAGATGCCGACACCCTCATCCGGCGCGCCGCTTTGCGTCTCGCCACCTTCCCCCGGCTGGGGGAAGGCACGAGAAGAAGCAGGCAGGACTGCCTGCAATAAAAAAGAAAGGAGACGCTTATGGAACAAGTGTACCAGGCGCTGATCACCCTGGATGGCTGGACCTTTCTGGCCCAGATCTGCAACCTGATGATCCAGCTGCTGATCTTCAAAAAGTTCCTGCTGAACCCGGTCAAAAAAGTCATTGCCGACCGCAAGGCCAAGGCAGACAGCGAAATTGCCGATGCGCAGAAGCTGCGCACCGAAGCCGAGGCCATGAAGGCGGAGTATGAGCAGAACCTGCAGAATGCCCGCGCCGAGGCCAATCAGATCGTGGCATCCGCACAGAAAACGGCTGCTGCCCGCAGTGAAGAGATCGTGGGCGAGGCCCGTGCGCAGGCTGCTGCCATGAAGCAGAAAGCCGAAGCCGACATTGCGCAGGAGCGCAAGAAGGCTGTCAACGAGGTCAAGGACGAGATCGGCGGCATCGCCATGGAGATCGCCTCCAAAGTGGTGGAGCGCGAGATCAAGGAACAGGACCATCAGGATCTGATCGACGAATTCATCAAGAACGTGGGTGAAGCATCATGAC
>CAVIXY010000093.1:0-8519 GCA_963646665.1 Bacteroides sp. CAG:545 | reverse complement strand
TCAAGGAGATGCCCATTGAGGAAGCCAAGAAGCTGGGCGCAATGGCTCTGTTCGGCGAGAAGTACGGCAAGGTGGTGCGCGTGGTTGACATTGAGGGCTGGTCCACCGAGTTCTGCGGCGGCACCCATGTCAAGAACACGGCCCAGATCGGCGGTTTCAAGATCGTGAGCGAAAGCTCTGTGGCTGCCGGCATCCGCCGCATCGAGGCTGTTACCGGCCGCAACCTGCTGATCCGTGCAAATCTGCAGGAGGCCATGCTGCACACCGTGGCAGACAGCCTGAAGGCAAACAATATCACCGCTCTGCCCGCCCGTGCCGAGGCCGTGATGGCTGAGAACAAGGCAATGACCAAGGAGCTGGAGGCCATCAAGGCAAAGGTGGCTGCTTCCAAGGTGACCAGCCTGTTCGACAACGCTGAGGAAGTGGACGGCGTGAAGATCGCTTCTGCTTACTTCACCGGCACCACCAGTGACACTCTGCGCGGCATGTGCGATACCATCCGCGACCATGCCAAGGCTGCTGCTGTGGCCGTGCTGGTGGGTAAGGCTGAGGATAAGATCACCATGGCTGTCACCGTGACCAAGGCTGCCCAGGAAAAGGGCCTGAAGGCCGGTGCACTGGTCAAAGAGATCTCCGCCATCGCAGGCGGCAAGGGCGGCGGCAAGCCGGACTTTGCAATGGCCGGCCTGAAGGATGAGACCAAGATTGATGAGGCTCTGGCCGCCGTCAGCGCCATCATCAAGAAGGCTCTGGGCTAAGAAAAAAAATGGCTCGCCCTCTCAGGCTCACATACGTTCGCCAGCTCCCCCAAAGGGGGAGCCCTTGGCAAAACCGGAGAGTTTACCGTACTGCCAAGGCCTCTCACTTTGGGAGAGGTGGCACGGCGTAAGCCGTGACGGAGAGGGCGAGGCCGTTATAATATCAGAAAGGAGTTGTTCCCCATGGAAGATTGTCTGTTTTGCATGATCGCAGAGCGCAAGATCCCCTCCAAGAAGCTGTACGAGGATGAGCAGGTGGTGGCGTTTTACGACATCAACCCCCAGGCCAAGGTGCATTTCCTGGTGGTGCCCAAAAAGCACATTCCCTCTGCGGCAGCACTGACCGAAGAGGATGGTGCCCTGCTGGGCCACATCTTTGCCGTTATTGCAAGGCTTGCCAAAGAGCAGGGCATGGAAAACGGCTACCGCGTGATCTCCAACGTGGGTGAGGACGCGGGCCAGACGGTCAAGCACCTGCATTTCCATGTTCTGGGCGGCGAAAAACTGCCTGTCTGATTTCGATCAAAAAAGGGAGATTGTTGATTATGGCTGATACCTATACCCTGCATGTTGCAGGTCTGACCCGTGAATTGACCATCTGCAAGCTGAACGACCACATGGACATTGCCGCCTTTATCATGCTGGGCGATGCCGAGCTGACCGTGGCTGCTGCCACCGAGCTGCTCAAGAAGTGCCCGGATTTTGATATCCTGCTCACCGCCGAGGCCAAGGGCATCCCTCTGGCTCACGAGATGAGCCGCCAGAGCGGCAAGCCCTACGTCTGCGCACGCAAGGGCGTCAAGCTCTATATGAAGGACCCCGTCATCGTGGAGGACCAGTCCATTACCACGGCCGGTGCCCAGAAGTTGGTCATTGACCGCAAGGAGCTGGACAAGATGAGCGGCAAGCGTGTGCTGGTGGTGGACGATGTGATCTCCACCGGCGGTTCCCTGAAGGCAATGGATGCCCTGGCCGAAAAGACCCAGTGCACCATTGTGGGCCAGGCTGCCGTTCTGGCCGAGGGTGATGCAGCGGAGCGCAAGGATATCATCTTCCTGGAGCCGCTGCCCCTGTTCATCCACTAAGCCGCTGTGCGCCGCCCACTCTGCGCTTTTTGCGCCGGAATGCTCGGGCTGGAGTTCGTGTGCGCTTTTTTGCCGCAAACGGAGCGTTTTGTGCCGTTTGCGGCATTTTTTGTTGCCATCTGCCTGCTGCTCTGCATCCCGGACCGCACCCGCAAAACGGCGCTTTGCCTGTTGTTGGGTGCTGCGGCAGGGGCCGCTGTAGTGTACGGCACCAACGCATCGCTGGAGCATACCCGGGTGCGCTATGCCGGGCGGGAGCTGGTGCTCACAGCGGAGGTGGAGCGCACGGAGGAAACCTTTCTGCCCGGCAGGGTGGAGGCGGTTCTGCGGGTGGAGACCGTGAACGGGGCAGATGCCGCTTTCCGCGTGGTGTGCGAGACATTGCCGGACTGTGAAGCGGGGGAGCTTGTGCAGGGGCGGTTTGTTCTGTCGGCCCCGGAAGCGGGCAGCCGGAGCAGCCGCTATGCGGACGGCATTGCCCTGGAAGCGGAGTACCGATCAGCCTTTGCGGTGCTGGGGCAGAGCCGGAGCTTCCGGGCCGGCACCCGGCGGCTTCAGAAGCTGCTGAGTGCATCCCTGCGCCGCTGCATGGACGGCAAAACCGGCGGTGTGCTGGCTGCCATGACCCTGGGTGACCGGAGTTATCTGTCGGCTGCCCTGCGCAGCGCCTACCGGGGCGCAGGGCTTTCCCATGTGCTGGTGGTCAGCGGACTGCACGTGTCCATCCTGTGCGGCGAGATCTTCGGCGCAGTGCTGCCCCGCCGCAAACGGGAGCGCAGTTACCGCAGCCGCCGCTTCCACGCAGTGCGCAAAGCGCTGCTGGCGTTGCTGCTGGTGGGCGTGACCGGCTTTACCCCTTCGGTGCGCCGTGCCGCTGCAGCGGTGTGGATCAGTGCCCTGGGCGTGTGGGTGTATGGCGCGCCGGACCCGCTCACATCGCTGGCGGCAGCCGGAATTCTGATGACGGTGCGCAACAGCTATGCCGTGCTGGACGTGGGATTCGAGCTTTCGTTTGCGGCTGTGCTGGGCACGCTGGCCGGTGCCGAGTGCGTCCGGCGGCTGCGCACAGCCTTTGTCCGCCCGGGTACCCGGCCAGGCCTTCTGCGGCGCGGGGCCGCAGCGGCTGGCTGGTATCTGTGCGAGACGGTGTGCATCTCTGCCTGCGCATCCGCCGTTACTTTTCCGGTGTTGGTGCTGCGCGGGCTGAGCGTCAGCCTGTGGGCGGTGGTGTCCGGCGTGGCGGTGCTCTGGCTGGTGCAGCCCATGCTGCTGCTGGGGCTGGCCGCGGCGTTCACCGGCCTTGTGCCCGCGCTGGCCCCGGTGTACATTGGAAGTTCCAAAGCGGCCTCTGCGCTGACCGGTCTGCTCAACGCCTGGGCGGAGTGGATCAGCGCAAAACCGGGTGCGGGTCTCTATTTTGATACGGCCTATGCCGCGGTGGTCAGCCTGGTCCTGATCGCATTGTGCTGGCTGGCCATGCACTGGAAGGTCCGCCTGCGCACGGCTTTGCCCTGCATTCTGCTGACGGCGGCGGCAGCCGTCTGCCTGGGCAATGCACTCAGCCGGGATGTCGTGCACATCGACCTGGTGGGCAGCGCCAATGCCCCGGCGGTCGTTGTCAGCCAGAACAGCACGGCAGTGGTGCTGTTCCGGGGCGGGGCAGCCAACCAAACGGCGGTGGAAGCCCAGCTGGCGCGCCGGGGTGTGACCACTGTGGAACTGGCCGCCGATCTGCGTCTGAGCGAAACCGCCAGCCCCTGCACGCTGCCTGCCGCGCAGTGGGTCCGGGCGGCGGCTCTGCCAACGGGTACCGTCCGGAAGCTGCGCTGTACCCCGGCTTTGGTGGAGTTGCTGCGCACCCGGAACGGCTGCCTTGTGCGGCTTACCATCGGCAACCGGCAGTTTGCGGCGCTCAGTGGAACGGTGGAGCTGGCGGAACCGGTATCGGTGCAGTGGCTGCTGGCGTCACCCGCAAAAGCGGACGCTGTCCGGTACGAAAAGGTTCTGGCGCTGCGCCGGTATGAGGGGCTGGAACCGGGCCTGCAAAGCGGGCAGGAACTGCCCGCATCCCTCAGCCTGCGCCGCCATGGCGGCCTGAAAGCAGAGTAAGTGCTTTGCAATCCGGGCAGAGTGTGGTACAATAAAGGCCAAACGATCCGGCAGAAAGGGGGGAACGCTGTTTGGCGACCGAAACCAAACTCCGGCAGCTGGCTGAAAAAGGCTGCCCGGTCTACTATTTTTATTCCAGCGAGCGGTATCTTGTCCGGCAGGCCGTGGCGGCTGCCGTGCGCGTTCTGTCGGCGGACAGCGATGAGGACGCCACCGTGCTGGACGGTGCTGCCCCGGAAATTGAGCAGCTGATCATGGCGGCGGGCACCATCTCCTTTTTTGGCACCCGGCGCGTGGTGGTGCTGCCGGAGCTGGACCCCAACGCCTACGGCACCAAGGATCTGGACGAGCTGTGCAGCACCCTGGCCAGCCTGGAAAACGCTGTGGTGGTGCTGGGCAGTATGTTTGCGCTGGAACGCAATAAGCTCAAAACCGGCAAGGCGGCCCAGAAGCTGCTGGCCCAGTGCAAAGCCCTTGGGTACACCGAGGAGCTGGCCAAGCCCCGCCCCTTTGAGCTGAAAACCATGATGATCGACCGGGCAAAGGCCCAGGACACCACCCTGCCGGAAGGCGCTGCAGCGGCTTTGCTGGAGCGCTGCGGCGAGGACCCGTTTTTGCTGGAAAACGAGGTGGACAAGCTCTGTGCGCTGTCCGGATATCAGACCATTACTGCATCCATGGTAGCGGAAATGGGCACCGTCAGCCTGGAAGCGGACGTGTTTGAGATGATCCGCATGATCACGGCCAAAAACGCCACCGGGGCCTGCAAAAAGCTGCAGACCCTGCTGCGGCTGCAGCAGGAACCGATCGCCATTACGGCGGCCATGATCGGCAGCTATGTGGACCTGTACCGGGTCAAGCTGGGGGCCGCCCGGAAAAAGAATTACAGCACCGTGTTCAAGGACTTTGGCTACAAGGGCAGCGATTACCGGCTCAAGCGCTCGGCAGAAACAGCATCCCATTACACCCTCCGGCAGCTGGAAGCCTGTATGCAGGTGCTGCTGGAACTGGACCAAAGCCTGAAGAGCCAGCCGGTGGAGGACTCCATTCTGCTGGAAACGGCCCTGTGCCGTCTGGCCATGGCGGGGAGCGGACGATGATGCAGCAAGAAATGATCCATACCGGCCGGGTGCTGATCGTGGAGGGCAAATACGATGCCGCCCGCCTTTCGCACCTGACCGATGCCATGATCCTGCTTACAGACGGATTTGGCATTTACAAAGACAAAAAACGCCAGCAGCTGTTCAAGGCGCTGGCACAGAAAAACGGGCTGATCCTGCTTACAGATTCGGACGCAGCGGGTTTCCGCATCCGCAACTACATCACAAACCTTGTGGGCGCACAGAATGTGGTGCAGGCCTATGTGCCCGCCATCCACGGCAAGGAAAAGCGCAAGGAACAGCCCGGCAAGGAGGGCCTGCTGGGCGTGGAGGGCGTGGACGATGCCCTTGTTCTGCAGGCGCTGCGGGACGCCCTGGGCGCAGAGCTGGGGCTGGCGGCGGAACGTCCGGCAGGGCGGCAGATCACCTACACGGACCTGTATGAGTGGGGGCTTTCCGGCAAACCGGGCAGCGCCGAGCGCAAGGCAAAGCTGCTGAACGCCCTGGGCCTGCCGCCCCGGCTCTCCAAAAAGGAGTTGGTGGAGGCGCTGAACCGCCTGTACACCTTTGAACAGCTGGATGCATTGCAGGCAGAGCTTCTGGCACAGGAGCCGCAGGCCTGAGAAACTTGCAGGAAAACAGAAAGGAATTGTTGGAATGGGAATCGTAGTCATCGGAGCAGTGTTTGTGGACATCAAGGGGTATCCGCTGTCCACCTATATCCCCGGCGGGCGCAATGCAGGCCGTGTGGAGCAGGTGCACGGCGGTGTGAGCCGGAACGTGGCGGAGGATATTGCCAATGTGGAACTGCGGCCCACCTTTGTGGGCCTGGTGGATGACACCGGCATGGGCCAGGATGTTATTGACAAACTGAGCAACCACAAGGTGAATACCAAATACATCCAGCGCGTGTCGGATGGCATGGGCACCTGGCTGGCGGTGTTTGACAACGATGGCGATGTGTGCGCCGCCATTTCCAAGCGGCCGGACACCACCCCCCTTACCCGCCTGCTGGCCGAACAGGGCGATGAGATCTTCAAGGACTGCGACAGCATTGCCCTGGAGTTGGACCTGGAAAAAGAGACCGTGAAGCAGGTGCTGAGCTACGCTAAAAAGTACAACAAAAAGGTATTTGCGGCGGTGTCCAACATGAGCATTGCCATGGAGCGCCGGGATTTTCTGCAGCAGATCGACTGCTTTGTGTGCAACCAGCAGGAGGCCGGGCTGCTCTTCTCGGACGATTACGACCACCTGAACCCGGAGCAGATGTGCAAGGTGCTGGCAGCCAATGTGCACAGCGCCAACATTCCCTGCATGGTGGTGACCATGGGCGGCCAGGGTGCCGTGTATGCCCGCGCCAACGGCGAAAGCGGCATTGCCCCGGCCAAAAAGGTGGATGTGATCGACACCACCGGTGCCGGCGATGCCTTCTTTGCGGGCACAGTGGTGGGCCTGACCTACGGCAAGACCCTGCCGGAATCCTGCGAGATCGGCAGCCGCCTGGCCGCTTCGGTGATCTGCATTACCGAAAACGTCTGCCCGCGCTTCCGCCCGCTGGAATTCGGGCTGAACATTCCCGTGGTGGACTGAGCACCCCCATAAGACAAACAAAAAACAGATGGACTCCCGGCGGAGTTCATCCGTTTTTCGTTCATTGGCAGCTCAGTGCCGGGCGGCAAAGCGCAGCTGCACGATCTGCATTTTCATATACCCATCGCCGATCCGGGCAAGCAGCCGGAACAGGGGACGGACCGCCGGGTCCTTCAGGTCCTGATAGCCCAGCATGTACCCCCGGCTGGACACCTGCAGGCCCGGTGCCCAGCTGCCCAGCTCCCGGGCGGCATCCGAAACGGCAAAGTAGGCTCCCACATCCTGGATAGCGGCATCCTTGATCCAGGTTTTCAGCATCAGCTTTACGGCAGAGGCATTGGCAGCATCAAACACCAGCCTGCCGCCGGGAAAAGCTGCGGCCATGCCCTGCACAAGGGCCTGCACCTGGGTGGTCAGAAAATAATAGAACACGCCGGCGGCAAAGAATACGGCACCGCCGGAAGCATCAATGGCGTTGAACCAGGTGGGGTCGTTGAGGTCGCAGGGAATGTTCTGCTCCCGCTCCCCGGCAGGCAGCAGCTGGTTGCGCACTTCAATTACCCCCGGAAAGTCCAGGTTGTAGATTTGGCATCGGCCATTGTCGCAGCTGCGGCCGGTGTTGTCCAGCCCGCAGCCCAGGTTCACCACGGCAGCATCCGGGTGGGTTTTCAGGTAATCCCGCACCTCCCAGGCCAGGTCGCTCTGGCGCATGGCGGCTTCCAGAAAGCCGAATTGCTGCATCAGGCTGCCGGATCTCTGCTCCAGCAGAGAAAAATCATAGTCGATCTCATTCATCAGCCGCACAGCGGTCTCGTCCCGGAACAGGTTCGGGTACAGTTCCGAGCACATTTTGCGCCCGTACAGCGGAATGACCAGCGTTTCCTGCACGGTGTTCTTTTCAATATGGTACTTCACTGGGCGGCTCCTTTCTGCTGCAGGAAGGCAAGTTCCGGCAGGCGGTCCTGTTCGATGATCGTGCGGAGCATGGCGGCAAAGCCTTCGGGGTCTTTGATCTGGAACTGCATGTGGTTGTGTCCTTCCAGCACCGGGAAATGCCCCTGCGGGTAGGCGGCGCGCACGGCATCGCGGTATTTCAGGTGGTCCTCAATGCTGCCAAATGCAAAATAGGTGTGCTGCAGCAGGGCCTCCGGCAAAGGCGGAAAGGGCACATCCTCCAGGCTGTCGGCCAGTTGTCGGCGCAGATTGCCGTAGGTCAGCGCCTTGCCGGCTGCAATGAAATAGGGGCGGATGGCATCGTCATCGCACCACAGAATTTTGCCCAGGGTTTTGCCGTTGGACCAGTACAGGCTTTTGATGGCCAGGTACAGAAACGGGGTCATGATGCGGCGGGTGCCTTTGCCGATTTGCGCAAACTGGCCGCCGTCAAAGTAGACATGCTCCACCGGCAGTGCCGTCCGGGCCAGAAAGGCCAGGCCCAGGTCGGCCCCGATGGAGGACGCCACGACCAAAGCCAGACGAGCAACGCCCTGCCGGTGCAGAAACTGCTCCACCTGCTGCACTTCGTCCGCTTCGCTGCGGTAGGTTTGCCCGGCGCAGTACACGGTGGAGGTGGGCAGAATGCAGAAGTACCGGTCTTTCAGGTACTGCACCACCGGCTCGCTGCTGGCACCGGTTACACCCATGGCGTGGAAAAACAGGATGGCAGGGGCACTGGGTGCCCCAAAGGTTTCAAACTGCATAAAAACGCTCCTTTGCAGGTGCAGAACCTGCGATTAGCGAAAACTAACTATTTGAATTTATTGTAGCAAGGCGGCAGGCAGCTGTCAAGGCACAGAGAAAAATTCTGCGGCCAGGCAGCAGGCGGCCTGATATGTACCCAGTTTTCTGGACACTGGTTGAAAATTGAATAATTAGGT
>CAVIXY010000092.1:0-8519 GCA_963646665.1 Bacteroides sp. CAG:545 | reverse complement strand
GACTACACCGACACGGTGTTCGGCCAGGTGTATGAGGGCATGGACGTCATCGACACCATCGGCCAGACCGGTGTGGACGAAAACCAAAAGCCCACCGAGGACATCACCATCAACAGCGTGACAATTGAGACATATCAATAACAAACAAAAGCACCCGCAGCGAAAAAAACTGCAGGTGCTTTTTGTTTTGTGATGCCGTTTCCCCGTTGCGGCCCCAAGGGTGAAAAGGCGTTTGGAGCGCTCCGCAGAGCGCGACAAACGCGAAATTAAAAATAAAATTTCCGCTGAAGATGCCCAGAGCGTGAGCGGAGGGCATTTTCAATCAAATCTCCCCGGGATGCTCCTTCCGCCAGGCCAGGTAATCGTCCAGAATGACGGTGGCGCTTACCGAATCCAGGATCTCCTTGCGCCTTTCCCCAAAGGTGCCGCTCTCGTCCAGAAGATCCACTGCGGCGCAGGTGGTCTGGCGCTCGTCCCACATGCGCACCGGCAGGCCGCTCCAGATCTCCACCGTTTTGGCCAGCTTGCGGCTTTTGGCGGCGCGCTCGCCCTCGGTGCTGTCCATGTTCAGCGGCAGGCCGATGACGATCAACTCGGCCCCGATCTCCTTGGCCACCTCGCACACCCGGGCCGCCACCTTGTTGCGGGCTTTGAGGGTGATCTGCGGGGTGATGGGGGTGGTCAGAAATTCGGTGCCATCGCAGGTGGCAAGGCCGGTACGGCTGTCGCCGTAATCCACAGCTAAAATTTTCATGAAGGGTTCCTTTCTCTGCACAATGTTCTGCCCCCAGTGTACCACACGGGCGGGGGCAATGCAAAGAAAACAAGTGGTTTTGCGCCGGGTTTCGTGATACAATAGACCCAAAACACCAAAAAGGAGACGGATACCATGCTCAAACTGGTTCTGGGCGGCTCCGGCAGCGGCAAGACCACCCTGCTGTATACCCGCATCAAAGCCCGCGCCGAGGCCGGGCAGCGCAGCATCCTGCTGGTGCCGGAGCAGTTCACCTCCAGCACCGAGGGCCGCATTTATCGGGAACTGGGGGATGCGCTGTCCGGCATGGTGGAGAGCTTTTCCTTCACCAGCCTGGCCGAGCGCATTCTTTCCGCCGAGGGCGGTGCGGCGGTGCAGACCCTTTCGGATGCGGGCCGCGCCGTGCTGGTGCGCCGTGCCCTGGAAGAACTGCAGGACCATGTGCAGTATTACTACCGCCACCGGCGCAGTGCGGCCTTCTGCCAGATGGCCGCCGAGACCATTGACGAGCTGAAAAGTGCCGGGCTTTCGGGCACGCAGCTGGCCGAACTGGCACAGGACTGCGGCCCCGAGAGCGGCAAGCTGGCCGAGCTGGCCCTGATCTTTCAGGGCTACGAGACCCTGCTGGCGGGCACCGGCATGGACCCGGCCGACCGGCTGGAACTGGCGGCTGACCGGCTGGAAGCGGCCCTGGCCCGGGGCGAACTGCCGGACTTCCTGCAGGACCGGGCCGTGTTCATTGACGAGTTCGATACCTTCAACGCCCCTAAAAAGCGGCTGATGGGAGCGCTGCTGGCGGCTCTGCCCACCGTGACCGTGGCCCTGTGCGATGACGGCACCCCCCTGGTGCAGGGAGACACGGGCCTGTTTTCCGGTGCCAAGCTGGTGGCCCAGCAGCTGCGGCAGCTGGCCCGCAGAAACGGGGCCGAGACCGCCGTGCCGGAACTGCTGCGCCGGGACCTGCGCCACAGCGGGGCACCGGGGCTGGCAGCCGTTACGGAACTGCTGGAGACCGGCCGCTGTGAGGTTCCCCCCGCCGCCCCGGAACTGCGGCTGTTTGCGGCGGCCAGCCGGGAAGAGGAAGCCCGCTGCGCTGCCGGTGCCATCCGCCGCCTGATGCGGCAGGGCGTGCGCTGCGGAGAGATCGCAGTGGTCTGCCGCGACATCGGCCAGTACCGTGCGGCGGTGCGGTATGAGTTCCGCATGGCGGACATCCCGCTGTACTGCGATGAACCCACTACTCCGGAGTTCAGCGCTCCGGCCACGGCGGTGCGGGCGCTGCTGGCCCTGCTGCGCGGGGCCGATATGACCGAGCAGCTCACCGTGCTGGCCAAGACCGGCCTGTGCGCTCTGAGCGAAGAGCAGGTGTGTGCGCTGGAAAACTACGCCTACACCTGGTCGCCCACGGCGGCGGACTGGCGGACAAAATTTACCAAAAGTCCCAAGGGTTTCGGCGAAGAAGAACTGACCGAAGAAGATCAGAAGAATCTGGATATGGCAGAAGAAGCCCGCGCCATGCTGGTGGAGGCAGTGGACGAGCTGCGCGGCAAGGTGCGCGGGGCTAATGCCGAGCAGATCAGCCGGGCGGTGTATTTCTGCCTGAAAAAGCTGGGGGCCGAAGAGCAGCAGGCAGCCCAGGTGGAAGCGGTGCGCACGGCCCGGGGCATTCCGGCAGCGGAAGAAGCGGCCCGGGAGTGGAACGTGGTGATGCAGCTGCTGGACGAAATGGCCCATCTGCTGGGGCAGCAGAGCGTGACCATAGCAGAATACGAGGACCTGTTCGGCCTGCTGCTGCGCTCGTCCGATCTGGGGCATATCCCCCAGACGCTGGACGCCGTGGTGCTGGCCAGCGCGGGCAAAATGCGTCTGGACGCACCGGACTATGTGTTCGTGCTGGGTCTTGCGGAGGGCGAGTTCCCTGCCGCCCCGGCAGAGAGCGGCCTGCTGACCCATGCAGACCGCGACGCCCTGATGGCAAAGCAGATCGAACTGCCGGACTGCTTTGAAAACCGCGTGGTGCGCGAGCAGGTGTGTTTTTATAAAGCCCTTACCGCCCCGGCCAGGGGGCTGTGGCTCAGCTGGCCCAAGGGCCAGGGGCAGACTCTGTGCGCGGCGCTGGAACCCATTGTGGAAGCACTGCACCCGGCGGCCCCGGTGCTGGAACTGCCGGACCTGGCGGCTACCCCGGCGGATGCCCTGGACACCCTGGGCGGCGGCTGGCCCCTGACCGGCACCGAGCGCGCCAGCCTGACCCAGGCCCTGCGCACCCCGGAAGAGCAGGAGCCGCAGGGGTTGGCGCTGCTGCGCCGCATGGAAGAAAACCCGCCCCGGCAGGTGCAGGACCTGCCTGCGTTGGAAACTCTGCTGGGGCGGCGGCTGCACATTTCGCCCAGCCAGCTGGAAAAATACTATACCTGCCGCTACGGCTATTTCCTGCAGTACGTGCTGGGGCTGTACCCGCGCAGGCGGGCAGAGCTTTCGGCAGACCAAAGCGGCAGCCTGATGCACTGGGTGCTGCAGATGGCGCTGGACCCCCGCCCCGGGCCGGACAACCCCTGCGCGGGGCTGCAGAGCTTTCTGGAACGGGACGATGACGCCATGGCAGAGCTGGCGGCCCTGCTGGTGGACGAGTATGCCAGACGCCGCCTGCCGGAAAACACCGCCCGTTTTGCCTACCTGCTCTCCCGCCTGAAAAAGAGCATGACCAGCCTGCTGTGCTACCTGCGGGACGAACAGAAGCAGTCGCAGTTCAAGCCCGTGGCCTGTGAGCTGAAGATCGGCACCGGCCCGGACGCCGTGCAGCCGCAGCTGTACCGCCTGTCGGACGGGCGCACCGTGCAGCTCATCGGCTCGGTGGACCGCGCGGACGAGTGGGTGGAAGAGGACGGCACCCGCTGGGTGCGGGTGGTGGACTACAAGACCGGCACCAAAAAACTGGACCTGAAAGAGGTGTACTGCGGGCTGGACTGCCAGATGCTGCTGTATCTGTTCAGCCTGACCCGGGACGCCGGTGGCCGCTTTACCGGTGCAGAACCGGCGGGTGTGCTGTATCTGCTGGCCGACCCCGCCCCGGAGACCACCACCCGCGAAAAGGCAGCCCACACGGTGGAATACCAGCTGGACGGACTGGTGCGGGACGAGCAGAAGGTGTTTGACGCCATGGACGCGGACGAGACCGGCCGGTATCTGCCCTTCAGCTTCCGCAACGGTGCGCCCAGTCCCTACCAAAAGGACAAGCGCGCAGACATTGCCAAGCTCAACCGCATCCAGCTGCACCTGGACGACCTGGTCACCCAGATGGGCGAGCAGCTGTACGGCGGGCAGATCGCAGCCCAGCCGCTGGTGGTGAGCAGCAGCAAAAGCCCCTGCACCTGGTGCGATTACAGCTTTATCTGCTGCCACGAGACCGGCATCGGGGAGCGGGGGCTGGATGCCCCGGCCAAGCCCTTTGAGCCGGAAGAACCCCAGGACGATGCAAAGGAGGAACAGCCGTGAGTGAGCCGAAATGGACCCCGGCCCAGCGTGCCGCCATCTACGACCGGGGCGGGGCGCTGCTGGTAAGCGCTGCCGCAGGCAGCGGCAAAACGGCCGTGCTGACCGAGCGCGCCGTGCAGCTCATCACCGACCCGGAGCACCCGGTGGACGCCGACAAGCTGCTGATCGTTACCTTTACCAATGCGGCTGCCGCCGAGCTGCGGGCACGCATCGGGCAGGCGCTGCTGCGCCGCAGTCAGCAGGAGCCGGGCAATACCGCCCTGCGCCGCCAGCGGATGCTGCTGCAGCGCGCTCCCATCTGCACCATTGATGCCTTCTGCCTAGACCTGCTGCACAAGCACTTCCAGGCATTGGACATTCCGCCGGATTTTGCCCCGGCAGACCCCGGCAGCGTGCAGATGCTGCGGGCAGAAGCACTGGCCGAGACGCTGGAGCACGCCTATGCCGACCCGGATTTCTGCGCCTTTGCAGACCTGTACGGCAAGGGCCGCACCGACAAACCGGCAGGGGACACCATCCTGCATGTGTACGATTTTCTGCGTGCGCTGCCGGACTACGACCGCAAACTGGAAGAATTTCTGGCCCCCTGGCAGCAGGAAAACGGCTTTGATGCCACCTGCTGGCACGACCTGCTGCTGGCCGAGGCCGCCCGCTGCGCCAAAGCGGCCCGGGAGCTGCTGTGCGCCGCCCAGCTGGACTGCCGGGAGGACTACGCCCAGGAAATGGCGGACGCCGAAAGCAAAAAGACGCCCGCCGCCGTCCGCAAGGCTTCCGAAGCGGTGGCGGACAAATATGCCGAAGCCCAGGGGCGGCTGGAACGCTCGGCTGCTCTGCTGGGCGAAGTGGAACGGCTGGCCGCTGCCGGGGAGTGGACGCCCCTGTACGACCGGCTTACCCCTTTTGTGCTGGGCATGGAGGAAGCGCCGGGCCTGAAGGGCATGAAAAAGCACCTGAAAGGCGACCGCAGGGCCGCCATCAAGACCCGCACGGAGGAAGCGGCCGGGCTGTTTGGGCAGATCACGGCCCTGATCTGCTGCAGCGAGGAAGAAGCCGAAGCGGACCGGAAAGCAGCCCTGCCCCGGCTGCGTGCCCTGTTTGCGGCCGTGCGGGAGTTTGACGCCCGCTTTACAGCCCGCAAAAAGGAGCGCAAGCTGCTGGAATTCAGCGATTTTGAGCATCTGGCCCTGCGGCTGTTGCGGGGGCCGGACGGCGCTCCAACCCCCCTGTGCGGGAGCATCCGGCAGAATTACGCTGCCGTGATGGTGGACGAATACCAGGACACCAACGCCCTGCAGGATGCGCTGTACCGGTGCCTGGCTTCCCCGGCAGGGGACAACCTGTTCCTGGTGGGCGATCTGAAACAGAGCATTTACCGCTTCCGCCAGGCAGACCCCAGCATCTTCCGCGCCAAGCTGGATCATTGGCCGCTGCTGCCGGGCGGCGCGGCGCGCCCCTGCCCGCCGGACGGCACCCCGGGCGAAAACGCTCTGCTGGCGCTGGATGCCAACTTCCGGTCGGCCCCGCAGGTGGTTGCAGGCATCAACTTTATCTTTGAGCAGCTCATGACCCCGCAGCTGGGCGATACCGCCTACGGGGACGGCCAGCGGCTGGTGTGCGGCGCGCCGGGAGAATACGAGGGCAGCGTGGAAGCACAGTTCCTGCCGGACGACACCGCAGAGACGGATGCAGCCTGGATCGCACAGAAGATCGAAGCGCTGGTGGCTGCCGGGGAGCCGGTGCGGGATGGCGCCGCCACCCGCCCGGTGCAGTACGAGGACTGCTGCATCCTGCTCTCGGCCCGCGGCAACTTCCCGGCCTATGCGGAGGCCCTGACGGCTCGGGGCATTCCGGTGTATGCCGATGCCCGGGAAAACCTGATGACGGCACCCCACATCCGGCCCCTGATCGCCCTGCTGAAGGTCATTGACAACCCGGCGCAGGACATTTACCTGGCCGCTGCCATGCTGGGGCCGCTGTTCGGCTTTACGGACGATGACCTGGTGCGCCTGCGCGCCCGCAGCGTGACGCCGGACCATAAAAAAACGCGCATGAGCCTGTACGGCGCAGTGCTGCAGGCGGCGCAGAGCGAAGAGACCGACTGCTTTACCCAAAAGGTAAAAGCCTTCTACGAGCGGCTGACCGCCCTGCGGCGGATGGCCCGCAGCGCCCCAGCTGAGCAGCTGATGGAAGAGATCTTTGCCTCCACTGGCTACCTGGCCGCCCTGGGCGTGCTGGAAAACGGCACCCGCCGCCGGGAGGATGCCCGGCGCTTTGCCGCGTTCTGTGCGGCGTCCGGCGCAAACGGCATCTCGGCCTTGGTGCGCGCCATTGATGCAGCATCTCTGGCTGGTTCCACCGGCGAGACCACGCCCGGCGGCGCACGCCCGGGCTGCGTGTCCATTATGACCATCCACCGCTCCAAGGGGCTGCAGTTCCCGGTGGTGTTCGTGGCGGATACCGCCCGCAAATTCAACGCGGCGGACACCCGCCAGCCGGTGCTGCTGCATCGGGAATACGGTGCGGGCCTGCGCCTGCGCCCGGAACAGGGCGAGGGCGCCTACAAGACGGCGGCCTACACGGCCCTGGCCAGCGTGCACGCCCAGGAACTGCGCAGCGAGCAGATGCGCCTGCTGTATGTGGCCCTTACCCGCGCGCAGGACAAGCTGATCCTGACCGTGCCGCTGGGCATCGGCAAATCCGCAAACCCCTATGCCAAGGCGGCAGCTTTTCTGGCAGCCGGGGCGGGGGAGACGCTCCACGCACAGGCAAACAGCTTTGCCGACTGGCTGCGGGCTGCCCTGCTGGTGCACCCCTGCGGCGGGCCGCTGCGGCGACAGGCCGAAAACCTGGAGCTGCCCTTTGCGGACACCCGGAGCACCATTGCCATCACGCTGCCGGAGCCATCGGCGGATGCAGAACTGCCGGACGGTGAGCCGGAACCGCCCGCCCCGGCGGAAGCTGACCCGGCCCTGGTGGAGCAGCTGCGGGCGGGCTTTGCCTGGCAGTACCCGGCGGCGGCTCTGGCGGCAGTGCCTGCCAAGGTGAGCGTGACCAGCATCGTGCACAAAACCGAGCAGACTACGCTGGAGCGTCCGGCATTTCTGAGCAAGGACGGCCTGACCGCCGCCGAAATGGGCACGGCCCTGCACGCCTTTCTGGAGCACGCGGACTTTGCGGCGTTGGCAGCCGCGAAGGCGCAGGGCACGCTGGACGAAGCCATCCGGGCAGAGCGCGACCGGCAGACGGCAGCGCAGCTCACTGCGCCGGAGATCGCGGAAAAGCTGGATGCCGGGCGCATCCGCACCTTTGTGGAAGGCGAGGCCTTTGCAAAGATCTGCGTCGCACAGCAGGTGCTGCGGGAGCTGCCGTTCATCACGGCACTGCCCGCATCGGCGGTGCTGGCGGCACAGGGCAGCCCTGCGCAGGAAGCGGCAGCGGAACAGGTGCTGGTGCAGGGCATTGCAGACCTGGTGCTGGTGTACCCGGACCACCTGGAACTGCTGGACTACAAAACCGACCGCAGCAAAACGGAAGCGGATTTTGTGCGCGCCTATAAACCCCAGCTGGACCTGTACGCCCTTGCCATCGGCAAACGGTTTGCGCCAAAGGCAGTGACCTATAAGGGCATCTACTCGTTTGCACTGGGAAAGCTGATTGAGGTGTGATAGAGGCGGCGTGCTGGTAGCTTTCTCCTCAGACACGAATCGGGTCATTCCATCGCCCGCCCTATTGCCTGCGGCAACAGGGTCCCACCCCAGCGGACGGTCTTCGGAGAAACTACCGGCCCGCCGCCCGGGATAGATGCCGCTGAAAAAAGCCTTCCCCCGAGGGGGAAGGTGCTGAACGAAGTGAAGCGGATGAGGGAAAGGTTTCTTCTGATGCCGCTATGACAGAACGGCATCAAACCGCAGCGTTCCCTCATCCGGCTCGTCGCAGGCTCCTCGCCATCTTCCCCCGAGGGGGAAGGCTTTAAAAGTCATATTTTTCTTGCAGAACGCATAAAAAGTGCTTGACAGCCCGTTTGGCGTGTGGTAAAATACCGGAGTAAAGAAAGCAGCTACGGCCCGTGCCGCGCTCGCCTTGTGGGGTCCGAATCCCCGGGCTATACCCAAACGCAATTCGTTCCGCTGGAACGGGTGCGGTTATTGTGTGAATTTTTGCGCGGCTGTCCAGAATCTGGGCGGCCGCGTTTTCTATGCCAAATATTGCAACAAAATGGATTTTGTTTGGAGGTGCATTCATTATCGCTACCGCTGGAAAGTCGAAGGAA
>CAVIXY010000091.1:0-8708 GCA_963646665.1 Bacteroides sp. CAG:545 | reverse complement strand
CGAGTTCGACGTCATCCTGGCTGAGGCTGGCGCTACCAAGATGCAGGTCATCAAGACCGTGAAGGAAATCACCGGTCTGGGCCTGAAGGAAGCTAAGGCTATCGTTGATGGCGCTCCCAAGGCTGTTAAGGAGAAGGTCTCCAAGGCTGAGGCTGACGACATCAAGAAGAAGCTGGAAGAGGCTGGCGCTAAGGTTGAGGTTAAGTAATTTAACCCCTTCTCTTACCGTTCTTTCTTGAACATCAAGGTGCTCGTACCGAAAGGTGCGGGCATCTTTTTTTTGTTAACCCTCTCAGGCGCTAATGCGCAAGCAATGACTGAGAGGGTTCGCACCTTTTCTGCATCCAAAAACTATGCTATACTGGTTTTCAACAGGAGGAACGGCAGGGATGCAAAAACTGCCGCACAAGAGCGTATGGAATACCGCAACTGGAACAAAAACGGCGCGTGCACTTCCCTGCTGGGCTTTGGCTGTATGCGCTTTCCTACAAAGGCAGACGGCACCATTGACGAAGTGCGGGCCGCAAGCCTTCTGAACACTGCCAAAGCTGCCGGTGTCAATTACTTTGATACCGCTTACCCCTACCACAACGGCCAGAGTGAGCCGTTTGTGGGCCGGGTGATCGCCCAATGGGAGCGCAGCAGCTTTTATCTGGCCACCAAGCTGCCGCTGTGGCAGTGCAAAACGCTGGAGGATGCCCAACACATTTTTGAGCTGCAGCTGCAGCTGCAGCGGCTGGGTGTGGAGTACATCGACTTCTATCTGCTGCACTCCCTGCACAAAGCCCGCTACCAGCAAGCCAAAGCGCTGGGTGTAGTAGACTGGCTGTGGCAGCAGAAGGCTGCCGGGCACATCCGGAACCTTGGTTTTTCCTGCCACGACAACGCCGCAGGGTTTGAGACCATTCTGCGGGACCAGCCCTGGGACTTCTGCCAGCTGCAGTACAACTACCTGGACCGGGACGACCGCGCCGAGGAGATCAGCGGCGACCGGGGCTACCAGCTTACCGAGGAGTGCGGCGTTCCGCTGATCATCATGGAGCCGATCAAGGGCGGCACTCTGGCTGCCCTGCCCGCCGATGCCGCCGCACCGCTGCGCGCCCTGCACCCCCAAGCCAGCGATGCTTCCTGGGCACTGCGCTGGGTGGGCAGCCACCCCAATGTGCACGTGATCCTTTCCGGCATGAGCGCTGAGGACCAGCTGGCCGACAATCTGGCCACCTTCGACCGGTTTGCCCCCCTCTCCTCCGCCGAGAACGCCGCCGTAGAGCAGGCCGCTGCCGTACTGCACAGCCGCATCAAAATCGGCTGCACCGGCTGCCGCTACTGTATGCCCTGCCCCATGGGGGTGGACATCCCGGACAATTTCAGCATCTGGAACAAGCTGGGCATGTTCCAGATGCCGGACGCCATCAAAAAGCAGTGGACCATGCGTTTTCCGGACAGTGAAAAAGCGCTGCACTGCATCCGCTGCGGCAAGTGCGAGGCCGCCTGCCCCCAGAAGCTGCCCATCCGCCGTGCACTGGCACAGCTGCAGAACGAGCTGGATACCATGTAAACAAAAGAACTGCCGCACAACTGTGCGGCAGTTCTTTTGTTTATCGACTTTTTACCACAGACGAATGACCTTGATCACGCCTTCTGCCTTATCGCGGGCCAGTTCCAGGTGGCGCTGCAGCGAATCTGCTGCGCGGTCCCAGTCCCCTGCCAGGGCAGCGTCCAGGATCTCCAGGTGCTCTTCGCAGGTCTGCTCCTGGTTGATCATGCTCACCTTGCCGGTCATAATGCGGAAGCGGGTGTTCAGGCCGGTAATGCGGTCGTAGGCGCTGCGCAGGTATTTGTTGGGCAGCGTGCTCATAAGCAGCTCGTGGAACTCATCGTCCGACTCGCAGAAGTCCTCAATGCGGTCGGAGTGATGCATCAGCTCCGCATAGGCTTCCAGTGCTTCGCGGGGGATGCGGTCGCCGTAAGTACGCAGGACGTACGGTTCCACCAACAGGCGCATCTCAAACATGCTGTGCACGTCCTCTTCGGTAATGCCGGAGACTATCAGGCCCTTTTTGGGCAGAATGATAATCAGCCCCTCCTGCTCCAAGCGGCCCAGGGCATCCCGCATCGGCGTGCGGCTGATGTTACCCATCTCGGCGCAGAGCTTCTGCTCGTTCAAAAACTCATTGGGCCGGTACTCGCAGTTCAGGATCTTGGTCTTTAAATACTGGTAGGCCTGCAGCTTCAGGCTGGGCTTCGACTGCGTATCCATTTCTTTCATGTGCGTACAACTCCTAATCCTTTGGGCACCCCGCAAAAAAAGCAGCCCCTTGTTCCGAACTGCCGGTGCCCCTTCTCGTGGGACATCCAGCTTGTATCCCGGCTGCCATCCCAGTACTTCTTCTAATATATTATTTCACATTAGGACATTTTTTACAAGACTTTTTAATTAACTTTGGCGCGTTTTCCGTTTTGACCAAAGTTCTGGCCGCATTTTTGCCAAATCCTACAATATTTTTTGTGCTTGTTGCCAAATACCGGAATTTTCATCCGCTGCTTTTGCATCCAAGGCAAAAATATGTTACAATAAACAAAATTGATCCATACAGATAAGGAAGTGTTCTTTTTTCATGGCACGGAGTGATGGCTACAACACCAAGACCCGGCAGCTGATCCTGGACTACCTCATCAACAACCGGCAGCACGCGGTCAGTGCTTCCAACATTCTGGAGCACCTGGAAGAGCAGGGGGCCAGCCCCAACCCCACCACGGTGTACCGCTACCTGGACAAACTGGCCGGGGAGCAGCGCATTATGAAGTACGTAGCCGACAAAGGCGAAAAGGCCGTGTTCCAGTATGTGGACGAGAGCCGCCACTGCCGGGAGCACCTGCACCTCAAGTGCGTGCAGTGCGGCCGCATTTACCACCTGGACTGCCACTTCATGGACGAAGTGCGCGCCCACCTGATGGCGGAACACGGCTTTACCCTGCAGTGTGAGGGCAGCGTTTTGTACGGACTGTGCCGCCACTGCGCACAAAAAGACCCGCAGCCCGAACAAACCGCACAAAAATGTCCCTGCTGTGTTGACACGGACCAAAAGCCGTGATACAATGCAGGCATAAAAAGTGATGAACGGGAAAAGTAAGGTTCCAATGTTCTTTTGCAGAGAGTGCGGGCCGGTGGAAACCGCACAGAGAACGGCACCCGAACGAACACCCGGGAGCTTCCCCCTGAACCCGCAGCAGCGGCAGTAGGGGCAGACGTGCGCCGCTCGTTATCGCGGCAGTGCTTTCAACGGGGAGAGCGCACAAAAGTGACTGGCATGGGTTTTTATGCCGGTAATTTAGGTGGCACCACGGATACGGCAGCATATTCGTCCTAGCAGAATGGGATGAATGCGCTGCCGTATTTTTTTTATTCGCCAAACAAAAAGAGGGGTAAGAAATATGTGTTGTGTGATGGGTTACACCGGGCACGATCTGAGTGCCGCCAAGTTCAAAGAGTATCTGCTGCGCACGGTGATGCGCGGCCCGGACGACCAGCGGGTGGTAGAAGGTCCCTTTGGTCTGATGGGCTTTGGCCGACTGGCCATCATGGGCCTGACGCCGGAGGGGATGCAGCCCTTCTACCGCGGTGCCGACTGCGTGGTGTGCAATGGTGAGCTGTACGGCTTCCGGTTTGAAAAAGAGATCCTCAAGCGCAGGGGCTACAAGTTCCAGTCCGACTGCGACTGCGAGATCCTGCTGCCGTTGTACTACGAATACGGGCTGGACATGTTCCGCCACATGGACGCCGAGTTTGCGCTGATCATGTACGATTCCCGCAAGGACCGGCTGATCGCCGCCCGCGACCCCATCGGCATCCGGCCCCTGTTCTACGGCTACTCCAAGTCCAGCCATCAGATTGCCTTTGCTTCCGAGATGCAGAACCTGATCGGCTGGTGCGATGACATCCGACCCTTCCCCATTGGCAGCTACTACTGCGATGGCCGCTTTGTGCGCTACGAGGACATTGCGGACGTGCCTGCACCCATGGAAGATGACATGGACACCGTGCTCCGGAACATCCGCGAAAAGCTGATTGCCGGTGTGGAAAAGCGCCTGGATGCCGATGCGCCGGTGGGCTTCCTGCTGTCCGGCGGCCTGGACTCCTCGCTGGTGTGCTCCATTGCTGCCAAAAAGCTGGGCAAGCCCATCCGCACCTTTGCCATTGGCATGGACACGGACGCCATTGACCTGAAGTATGCCCGCCAGACCGCCGAATATCTGGGCAGTGACCACCACGAGATCATCATCAACCGCGATATGGTCATCAACAGCCTGGAAGAGGTCATCCGCCTGCTGGGCACCTGGGACATTACCACCATCCGCGCCAGCATGGGCATGTACCTGCTGTGCAAGGCCATCCATGAACAGACCGATGTCCGCGTGCTGCTGACCGGTGAGATCTCCGATGAACTGTTCGGCTACAAATACACCGACTACGCCCCCACCGCCGATGCCTTCCAGCAGGAAAGCCAGAAGCGCATCCGGGAGCTGTACATGTACGATGTGCTGCGCGCTGACCGCTGCATTTCCTCCAACAGCATCGAGGCCCGCGTGCCCTTTGGCGATCTGGACTTTGTGCGTTACGTCATGGCCATTGACCCGGAAAAGAAGCTGAACAGCTACGGCAAGGGCAAGTATCTGCTGCGTAAAGCCTTTGAGGGCGACTGGCTGCCGCCGGAGATCCTGTGGCGCGAAAAAGCCGCCTTCTCGGACGCTGTGGGCCACAGCATGGTGGACGACATCAAGGAATACGCCAACAGCCTGTACACCGATGAGGAGTTCCAGCTGCGCCGGGCCAACTACTCGGCCCACTGTATGCCGTTTACCAAAGAGAGCCTGTTCTACCGGGAGATCTTTGAGAAATACTACCACGATCAGAGCCGCACCATCGTGGACTTCTGGATGCCCAACAAGGCATGGCCCAACTGCAACGTCAACGATCCTTCGGCACGTGTGCTGGCAAACTATGGCGCTTCGGGCGTGTAATAGGTAAACAAAAAAAGGAAGCATGGCAGCCGCCATGCTTCCTTTTTTTGTTTGCTTACATTCTTATCTTCTGCGCGGCGCGGGCAATGGAGGCCAGCAGCGCCACCAGCCGCTTTTCGTCCATCTGGCCGCAGTAGCTGGTAAAGGTGTAGTAGCAGCCCTGCACGCAGAAGGACAGCACGATCTTGCGCACCACGTCCGTTTCAAAGGTGGGGTCATTTTCCGAGATGCACCTGCGCATGGCTTCTTCCACCCGGTTGATGAACAGCCCCTGCCTGGAACCGGAAAACAGGGTGCTGATCTCGTTCTGATGGCTGGTAAAGGCGCGGAACATCTCCCGCGCCAGCCACTCGGTGCGCTCGCTCACATCGCTGGCCGTCAGGCGCGGCAGGCTCTCCACCACGGCCTGCACCATCTCGTCCTCCATGGCAGTAGCCAGCGCATAGATATCCTGATAGTGGGCATAAAAAGTGGACTTGTTGATGCAGGCCAGGTCGCACAGTTCCTTGACCCGGATCTTCTCCAGGGGCTTATCCGCCCGCAGCTCCATAAAGGCCTGCTTAATGGCGCGCTCTGTTTTTTCAATGCGAATGTCCAGAAAATCCACCTCTTTTGCTTTTTAGTTGAATATCCAACGTTTTTCCGCTTTTGTGGATAGACAAGGCCCACAGCGTTTTTTATACTGATTTCAAAGGCAGGCTGTCCGCTTTGTTACTCTTTGCGGTACAGCAGCCCCTGCCGGTCCAGCTCTGCGCGGATGCGGGCAAAGCTTTCTTCGTCCGGGCAGCGCAGGGTGTGCAGATGCACGCCGCCGGTCATGCGGCTCAGCAGGCTTTCCGGGGCGCTGCGCGCCTGCCGGATAAAATTGTCCACATCGTAGCGGCTGGCAAGGTTCAGGTTGGCGCGGATCTCGCCGTACAGGCTGTTTTCCACGGCCACATCCACCACCACGCCGCCCTGGTCCACCACGGTGTACAGCTCGGTGCGCATCTCGTCCTCGGTGCTGTGCACGCAGGCCAGAATGCCGGTACAGCCTTTTTCCGCCGGGTGCAGCTGGTAGCCCCGGGGGGTGGCGTCGATTTGTGCGCCCCCGGCCCGCAGCAGCGCTACATCACCCACCACGATCTGGCGGGAGACCCCCAGCCGGGCGGCCAGTGCACTGGCGCTGACCGGTGCCTGCGCCTGGTTCAGCTGTTCCAGGATGCATTCTCTGCGCTGTGCTGCGTTCATGTTTGTCAGGCTTCCTTTCCGCAATGGGGCATTGTTGTACTTATTGTAGCAAAAGTGCACGCATTGTGCAAGAAGCCGTTTATTTTTTCAGCCGCAGAAGGGTGGCGTAGTTGGAGGGCAGCTGCACCTTCATGCGGCCCCAGTCAAAGCTGGTCATCACGGGCTGAGCACCCACAGTGTCCGCCAGCAGATCCTCGGCGGCGCTGGCCTCTACCGGCAGCTGGAACTCCAGCTGCGCCGGGGTGTCGCCGTTGTTCAGCACGGCCACAAGGGCTTCGCTGTCCAGCACACGGGCATAGGCGTAACACTGGGTGGTGAGATGCAGTTCCTTGAACTCGCCCCAGGTCAGGGCCGGTTCCGCTGCTTTCAGCCTGCCCAGTGCCGCATACACGCTGGTGACGGGGTTGGTGGTTTCGGCATCTTTGAAGTCGGCCAGGTCCAGGCAGGGGCGCAGGGGCCAGTCGCTGCCCCACTCTTTTTTGCCCTCAATGCCAAATTCCGACCCATAATAGATGGACGGAATGCCCCAAAGCGTATATACTAGAAGGGCAATGTGGCGGATATGCTCCCGGTTGCGCAGTTTGTTGGGCAGGCGCTCCACATCGTGGTTGTCCGAGAAGTTGTAGAGCCGGGTGTCGTGGCACAGACCCTGCAGACGGCGCATGGTGTGGGCGATCTCGAAATAGTTGTGGTCGTTGTGGCCGCTCCACAATCCCTTGTGCAGCTCGTAGTTGGTCACAGAATGCAGCATTTCCGGATTGGCCCAGCGGCTGTAGTCGCCATGGATCACCTCGCCCATAAGCCAGAATTCCGGCTTGATCTCGTTGGCCAGGCGGCGCAGGCCGCGCATGAAGTCAAAATCCAGCACATCGGCGGTGTCCAGCCGGATGCCGTCAATGTCAAATTCCTTGACCCAGAAGCGTACGGTATCAAAGTGGTAGTTCTGCACCTCCGGGTTGCGCTGGTTCAGCTTGACCAGCAGGTTGAAGCCGCCCCAGTTGCCGTAGGAAAAACCATCGTTGTACTCGTTGTTGCCCCAGAAGTTCACATCGCAGAACCAGTCCCTGTAACGGGCGTTCTCGCGGTTGGCTTTCAGGTCCTGGAAGGCAAAGAATTCGCGGCTGACATGGTTGAACACGCCGTCCACGATCACCTTCTGGCCCCGGGCATGGCAGTTTGCCACAAAGGCCCGGAACTCTTCGTTGGTGCCCAGGCGGCGGTCCACCCGGCGGTAGTCGATGGTATCGTACCCGTGAGAGCCGCTCTCAAACAGCGGGCCGATGTAAATGGCCGTACAGCCGATGTCGGCTGCGTGTTTTGCCCAGGCGTTCAGCTTTTCAAAAGCGCCGGGGGTGGGCTGCCCATCGTTTTCATGTGCGCAGCCGCACAGCCCCAGAGGATAGATGTGATAAAATACTGCATTGTCATACCAAGCCATGGTTGATACCGCTCCCTCTTTTGCAAAAATCCGCCTGCCGCACGCCGCGGCAGCAGAATTAGTATACCACAGATCCTGTAAAATATGTGAATTTTTGACCATTTTTGTCAAGATTCGCCAAGAATATCAGGCATTCTGTTTGTTTCGTCACGATTTCATTGGATAAATTGCCCAATTGGTTGGTTCTTTTACGGCGCATCGTGCGCTGAATATCATAGAGAGTAAGGAGATCTTTGCATGAATTACCCTGCCATCCCGCGTGAATTTTTCAACGGAGACTGCTTCGATGCCTACCGTGTGCTGGGCGCGCACCCGCACACTGCCCCGGACGGTGCCGAGGGCTGGCGGTTTGCCGTGTGGGCACCCGGTGCCACGGCGGTGGAAGTGTGCGGCGGCTTTGACGGCTGGGAAGCCGGTGTGCCCATGGAACGCGCTGAAACCGGCGTATGGAGCGCCTTTGTGCCCGGCCTGGCCGAAGGCGACCTTTACAAATACCGGGTGCACGGGGCCGATGGCAGCGTGGTGATGCGCAGCGACCCCTACGCCTTTGCCACAGAGCTGCGCCCCGGCACCGCCAGCAAGCTGGCAAAGCTGGACTTTGCCTTTGACGACCATGCCTGGATGGAGCGGCGCGACAAATGCCGCAACCGGCCGCTGAACATCTACGAGCTGCACGCCGGCAGCTGGAAGCACAAGCCCGGCAGCACCCAGCCGGACGGCTCAGACGGCTGGTACAATTACGAGGAGCTGGCCAAAGAGCTGATCCCCTGGCTGCTGGACCACCACTTTACCCACGTGGAGCTGCTGCCCCTGGCCGAGCACCCCTTTGACGGCAGCTGGGGCTACCAGACCACCGGCTATTTTTCGGTGACCAGCCGCTACGGCTCCCCCGCCCAGTTTGCAGCCTTTGTCAATGCCTGCCACCGCATGGGCATTGGCGTGATCATGGATTTTGTGCCGGTGCACTTCGCCGCCAACGCCGATGCCCTGGCCAAATTTGACGGCACCTGCCTGTACG
>CAVIXY010000090.1:0-8722 GCA_963646665.1 Bacteroides sp. CAG:545 | reverse complement strand
TCCATGCAGATGCCGTCCTTCTGCTGGGCAATGACCATATCGTAGGTGTCCTTCATGAAGTCGTAGTTGCCATCAATGATGGTGTGCTTGCCGTCCAGGATGGAGAACAGGGAAGCGGCGGAACGCCAGGTGTGGTAGTGGCAGCCGTACACCTTGCTGTCGCCGGAGCCGCTGGTCATCTTGCGGGCCAGAGCATCGTAATCTTCCATGGTCAGGTCGTTGGAGGGGTAATCCACACCGGCGGCGTCAAACAGGTCCTTGTTGTAGAACAGCACCCAGAAGTCGCTGCGGAAAGGCACGGCGTAGAACTTGCCGTCATCGGCGGTCAGCTGCTCGATGGTGCCGTTGAAGTCTGCGGTGTCGCGGGTCAGCACATCATTCATGGGCTTGAGGTAGTCCAGGTTGATCAGGTTGGCGTAACCGGGAATGTCCTTGATGGTCAGGATGTCCAGGTCGGCGCTGCCGGCCAGCTGGGTAGCCAGAACGGTCATGTAATCGCTGGAGCCAAGGTCCACCATCTCAATGGTCACGTCCTTGTGGCTTGCCATGTAGCCATCGGCCATGGCCTGCCAGTATGCGGTGGATTCCTTATCCCAGATGGCCCACTGCAGGGTGACGGGGCCGGAAGCTTCGGAAGAAGCGGCGGCGGTGCTGGAAGCAGCGGTAGAAGAAGCAGCAGTGGAGCTGGAAGAACCGCCGCAGGCGGTCAGGGCAGCAGCAGCGCCGCAGGCAGCGGCAGCGGTGAGGAACGAACGGCGAGAGATCTTTTTCATAACAGGGTGTCCTCCTTTAAAAAAATTTCCGATCAGGGGCGGCGGCATTTCGTGTCCGGTGCAGCCGCCTGCTTTTGTTGACACTAGAATACCGCAAACCGCCCGCGAACGGAATGGAAAAACTTCGGGCCGGTCTGCAAAATTTTCGGTCGGTTTTCAAAAACATGCAAAATCTTATTCCAGGAACTGCACTTTCTCTCTTTCTTGCACAGATTACAAAATTGTAACAGTGAAAAATGAGAAATAATATACAAAAACATTGAAAAACTGCGTTGACAAAACCTGCCAAAACCTGTACCCTATTAAAGAAAGAACAAGTCCCTGCCCCGGCGGCAGACGGGCAGAAAAGGAGTGGTTTGATGCAAAGGCCCCGGCACCGGTTCCCGCTGCGGCGGCAGATCGTGTGGAGTATGCGCATTTTCACCGCCCTGACCTCGCTGGCAGTGGGGGCTGCGCTGTTCATCCTCTCCAACCAATATGTGCGCACCAATATGCTGCAGGCGGCGGAGTTCAACCTGCGGCTGGTGGCGGCTTCCGTAGAAGCAAGCCTGAACAGCGCCGACACCCTGCTGGACTGGGCAGCTACCGACAGCACCCTGCGCCGGTACCTGTCCCAGACCGAGGTGAACGGCACCCAGACCATTGCAGCTTACAATGCCGCACAGGAAAAATACTATTCCAGCCCGCTGCAGGGCAAGATCCTGCGCTTTTTTGTCACCAACGAAAACGACCGCCACCTGCAGTTTGGGGCGCTGAACAGCTCGGCAGCCCTCAACCGCACCAGCGTGCAGAAGTTTCTGCAGCAGGGCTATGGAATGCAGCTGATGCAGGACCCCCTGCTGCCGGGGCACCCGGTCTGCCTGGCCATCAGCAAGTCCATCCGCTCCGGCAAGGGCACCGCCCACCGCGGCTCGGTGTACCTGGGGATGGCCCCCTCGCTGATCACCGACCCGGCGGCGGGTTACTCCATGGCCCCGGGCAGCGCCCTGTACTGGGAAATGGGCAGCCGCCTGTGGCAGATCGAAAACGGCACCCTGACCGAGGTGGAAAGCCCGCTGGCCGGGGTGGACTACACCCTGCGCTCCACCACCGGCAGCAGCACCTGGAAGCAGTCGGCCTGGCAGGGCAGCACCCGCATCAACGGGCAGAAGTGCTTTGTGGTCAAGATCACCTTTTCCGGCCGGGGCTGCTCCCTGGTGCAGACGCTGCCGGAAAGCACCTTTTTGCAGCAGCGCGGCGTGTACCTGTGGCTCATCGTGCTGGGCATTGCACTGGTGTGGGCACTGAGCTTTGTAATGCAGCACTGGCTGGCATGGGCCATCAGCCGCCCGGTGGATGCGCTGCAGAAGCGCATTGAAGCCGTTGGTTCCGGTGATTTTACGGCAGACCGCTCCATCGAGTGGGACAATGAGCTGGGCGACATTGGCCGGGGCATCAACAAGCTGGCCGGGGATGTGAGCGGCCTGATGGACCGCCGCATTGAGGACGAGCGCCGCAAGCAGGACCTGGAATACCGGATGCTGCAGAACGAGGTGAACCCCCACTTTATTTATAATACGCTGAACAGCATCCGCTGGATGGCCACCATCCAGCACGCACCCGGCATTGCGGAAATGGTCACCGCCTTTGCGCGGCTGACCAAGAGCATTTCCAAGGGCACCGAAAAGCTGGTGCCCCTGCAGGACGAGCTGGCCCTGCTCAACGATTATTTTACCATTCAGCAATACCGTTACGGCGGCGACCTGGAAATTGAAGTGTCCCGCATTGAGGATGAGCGCCTGTGCCAGAACTGTAAGATCCCCCGCTTTACCCTGCAGCCGCTGGTGGAAAACGCCATTTTCCACGGGCTGGAACCCAAGGGCGGCCACGGCAGCGTGCTGCTGGACATTTCCACCGACCCCGCCAACGGCGATGTGCTGCTGCGCCTGACCGATGACGGCGTGGGAATGCCGCCGGAGGTGGCGGCCCACCTGCTGGACGAACCCACCGAAGAGGCGGAGCGGCAGGACAAGTTCCGCCATGTGGGGCTGTGGAACGTGCACCGGCGCATTCAGTACGCCTTTGGCGAGGCCTACGGCCTGACGGTGGAAAGCGAGGAGGGCATCGGCACGCAGGTGACCATCCGGCTGCCGTACCAGAAGAAGGAGGACGACCATGCTGCGGATACTGCTTGTAGATGATGAGCCGCTGGTGCTCATTGGCCTGCAGGGAATGCTGGAATGGGAGCAGCTGGGCTACACCATCTGCGCCACCGCCCGCAACGGCAGGCAGGCGCTGGAGATCATTGAGCGTGAAAAGCCGGACATCGTGCTGGCGGACGTGAAAATGCCCATCATGGACGGGCTGACCCTGGCCCGCACCTGCCGGGAGCGCGGGCCGCTGCCAGCCTTTGTGATGCTGACCAGCTTTGAAGAGTTTGACTACATCAAGCAGGCCATGGGGACCGGTGTGGTGGATTACCTGGTCAAGCTGGACCTGACCGCCGAAAACCTGCAGGCGGCCCTGGCCCGGGCGGCGGAACGGGTGCGGAAGGAGCAGGCCCTGCTGGGGGAGCTGCCGGTGCGGGCCGACCTGGCCGAGAGTATGCGCACCTACCGGGAGCGCTTTTTTGTGCGGCTGTACGCAGGGCTGTTCAAGGACGAAGCGGAGCTTGCGCAGTCGCTGCAGCACCTGGACATTGCCCTGCACAGCGAAGCTTACCTGGTGGCCAGCTGCGAACTGTGCGCGGCAAACCCGGCGCTGGACCCGCAGCAGCAGCTCAAGCTGAGCTTTTCCTGCGCGCGGATGCTGGAAAACACCCTGCAGAATTACCTGCCCTGTTATGTGACCGGTGCGGATGCCCTGCGCTGCAATGTGCTGTTCTGCCTGACGGAAGCGCAGAGCACAAACTACCGCACCCTGCTGCGGCCGCTGCTGGAAAAGGCCAGCCAGATCCTGTACAACTACTTTACGGTGCGGCTGCTGTGGGCCGTGGGCCGGCCCACCAACGCCCTGCTGGGGCTGGCCCGCCGCTGCCGCGAAAACGAGCACCTGCGCCCGCTGCTGAGCGAAACGGCACCCATCCAGTTTGCCGAGGTGGCCGAGGGAGATGCCACCGCCGGAAAGATGCAGGTGGTGGCCCAGGTGCAGGAATACATCCGGGAGCATCTGTCCGAAAAGCTGACGCTGGCGGATGTGGCGGCGGTGTTCAATTTTTCGCCCAACTACCTCAGCCAGCTGTTTGGCAAGTACGGCGATGCCGGTTTTGTGGAGTACATCACCGAGACCCGCATTGCCGCCGCCAAGGAGATGCTGGAACGCGGCGATAAAAAGGTGTACGAAATTGCCGAGGAACTGGGCTTTGAAAGCTCCTTCTATTTTTCCAAGGTATTCAAAAAGGTTACCGGCCTCAGCCCCCGGGAATATCAGCAGAGTTTGTAAAAGGCTTCCCCCTCGGGGGAAGCCTTATGAGGTACAGATATATGATTCAGGAACGTCTTTCGCTTCTTCCGGCTGCCCTGCCGGACTACCGGCCCTTTGCCCCGGCGGCAGACCGCGCCGTATGGGAAGGGCTGCCCCAGGCCGTCAAAGCCCGCTTCCTGCAGGCGGGGGAGGCCGCGCTGGCTCAGCCTATTGCGCCGCTGCCGCTGTCGCTCTGGCAGGATTTTCTCCGTACCGGGCAGCGCACCCCCTGGGAGAATGCGCTGTTCTCCCGCCGGGCACGGCTGTGCGGGCTGGTGTGCGCCGAGTGCGTGGAGCACACCGGACGCTTCACCCAGGCCATTGCAGACACGGTGTGGGCTATCTGCGAAGAAAGCGCCTGGCAGCTGCCCGCCCACAACAGCTACATCCGGGATACGCCCCAGCTGCCGCTGCCGGACACCTCCCGGCCCATTGTGGAGCTGTTTGCTGCCGAAGCCGGCGCCCTGCTGGCCCTGACCCGGTACCTGCTGGAGCCGGAACTGGAAGCAGCAGCCCCGGGCCTGCCCGCCCGCATGGAGCGGGAACTGCGCACCCGCATCCTGACGCCCTATTTCCACGATCATTTCTGGTGGATGGGCAATGGGGATGAACCCATGTGCAACTGGACCAGCTGGTGCATCCAGAATGTGCTGCTTACGGTGTTTCTGCTGCCCACCACCCAGGCCGAGCGGCAGGCGGCGGTGCGGCAGGCCGCCTACAGTCTGGACTGCTTTTTGAAAGATTACGGCGCGGATGGCTGCTGCAACGAGGGTGCCCAGTATTACCGCCACGCCGGGCTGACCCTGTGGGGCTGCCTGGACATCCTGGCCGCCCTTGCACCGGAAGCGTTCGGCCCGCTGTTCCGGGAACCCAAGATCCGGAACATCGCGGAGTACATTCAGAACGTCCATGTGGAGGGGCCGTATTACCTCAACTTTGGCGACTGCAGCCCGCTGGCCGGGCGCTGCGGCGCGCGGGAATACCGTTTCGGGCAGGCCGTGGGCAGCCCGGCCCTGTGTGCCCTGGCCGCTGCCGACCTTGCCGCCGACCCGGACCCCGACCGGCTGCAGGAGCAGGACGGCAGCACCCACATCAACCTGTGGTACCGGCTCATCACGGCCTTTGCCTGGCAGGAGATGAGGGAAGCCCGACAGGTGTCCCCGCCCCCGCAGACGGTGTGGTACCCCAGCGTGGGGGTGTATGCCGCCCGGAATGCCCGCTGGGTGCTGGGCGCCAAGATGGGTTCCAACGGCGACAGTCACAACCACAACGACACCGGCAGCATTACCGTGTACAAGGACGGCAGACCGTTCCTGATCGACATTGGGGTGGAGAGCTACACAAAAAAGACCTTCAGCCCCCAGCGGTACGAGATCTGGACCATGCAGAGCGCCTGGCACAACCTGCCCACCTTTGACGGGGTGCAGCAGCTGCCCGGTGCAGAGTACGCCGCCCGGGATGTGCACACGGCAGAAAACAGCATTACCGCAGAGCTGGCCGGTGCCTACCCGCCCATTGAGGGGCTGTACAGCTACCGCCGCACCGTGCGGCTGAGCGAACACGGCATTGCCCTGCAGGACGAGACCGACTGGCCCGGCACCGTGGAACTGACCCTGCTCACCGAGCAGAAGCCAGCGCCGGAAGCAGGCGGTCTTGCCGTGGGCACCTTGGGCCATATCCGGTTTGCCCTGGACGCAGCTGCCGCAGAGGTGGCCCCGGTGCCCATCACCGACCCGCGACTGCGCACGGCCTGGCCGGAGACCCTTTACAAGATCACACTGCGGTTCCGTAAAACTTTGAACCTGGAATTGAAGTAAGGAGAAAACGCCATGGAAACCATCAAGCTGAAAGTTCTGGATGCCCCGGGCCACACCCTGATGACCTGCGATGCCGACACCGAGGTGTCCCTTGTGTACACCAACGAATACCGCCCCGGCGACCGGGTAGCGCTGGAGATCGACCACCCCGGTCAGTTCTGCGTCATCCAGTTTGAGGACACCATGCCCCCGGCACTGGTGTATGTGGTCAAGCGGGAGATCAACTTTCACATCCCCTTCGGGGAGCAGGCCATTACTTATTCGCCCAAGAGCTTTGTGGGCAGCCGCCATGTCATCCGCGCCCGGCTGGCCCGGACCGAGGAGATCGCAGCCCGCCGCAACCTGGCCTTCAACTGCTACGATGAGCACGGCGACACCGGTTTTTACCCCCACGCCAGTGCCAATGTGGAGACCCGCGGCGAGGCGGTGTTTGCAGCCCGCAACGCCATTGACGGCATTTTTGAAAACAGTGCCCACGGTGAGTATCCCTACCAAAGCTGGGGCATCAACCGGGACCCCCATGCGGCCCTGACGCTGGACTTTGGCCGGGAGGTGCTGGTGGATGAGATCCGCATCACCGAGCGGGCAGACTTCCCCCACGACAACTACTGGGTCAGGGCCACGGTGGAGTTTTCGGACGGCAGCGTACTGGAACTTCCGCTGGAAAAAAGCCATAAGCCCCAGTGCATGGCCTTTGCGCCCCGGCGGGTGCGCAGCCTGGTGCTGAAGGATCTGATCCAGGCGGAGGGCACCTCGCCCTTCCCGGCGCTGACTCAGATCGAAGTTTACGGCACCGAGGTGACTGAAGCATGAGCATGTACGATGCCTTTTATGGCCGCGAAGGCCATGGCGTAGGGCCGAACGAGCCGGAGAAAAAGGGCTTTGCGCGGTTCTGCCAGATGGTGGGGCGGGATCTGGGCCAGCTGATGGGCACCAACCTGATGGCCTGTGTGCTGGTGCTGCCCGCTGCGCTGGGCGTTTCGCTGGGGGTCATGCTGCTCAGCCTGCCGCTCACGCTGGTACTGGCCGCCGTGACCGGCCCCCTGGCGGGGCTGGCGGCGCTGCTGCTGGCCGAATGCTGCCTGCGCAGTTTGCAGAACGACCCCTCCCAGTGGCTGCCCCGGGCAAAGCAGGCCCTGGCGGCCCGCTGGAAAACGGCCTGCGCGCTGGGTGCGGCAGGCATGGTGCTGCTGGGCGTGCTGTGCTTTGTGGCGGCGTTTCTGTGGGAAGCCGCCGCCCAGCAGGGCTATTACCCCGGGCTGGCGGTGCTGGTGTTTCTGGCACTGGATTTTCTCGTGCTGGCGGTGGGCGGCACCCTGTGCACGGCTGCACTGGCGCTGGAAGAGCCGCAGACCCTCTCCCTTGGTGCCCTGCTGCGCCGTACCGGCAGGCTGCTGCTGGCCATGCCGGGCCGCTGCGTGGCGGCGGGGGTGTTCCTGCTGGCGGGCATCGGCGGTATGATCCTGCTGTTCCCGGTCAGCGTGTTCTGGGCGGTGCTGTTCGGCTTCTGGCTGCCCATGCTGGCAGCGATGCAGACGCTGTTTCCGGCCCTGCGCGCCGCCTACGGGGTGGAGGTGCACAGCATCCCGCGCCCGGCGGCCCCGGAAGCACCCCGGACGGCGCAGGAAGAAAAACGGCGCTCCCGTGCCAACTGGTGGTATTACCACTGGGGCATCGTGGCTGTGGCGGCAGTAGTCGTGGTGAGCGTGGTCTATGTGGCGCACGGCCTGCTGACCACCGTGGACCCGGATTACACCGTGGCCGTTGTCAGCGCCGAAGCGCTGCCCGATGAAGCGGTGCACCAGCTGGAAACCCAGCTGGCCCGCTATGCCGTGGATCAGAACGGAGACGGCGCGGTGATCGTGCAGGTGAACAATTACACCTGGAGCGCCAACGCGGCCCTTACGGATATGAACGGCCAGATGGCGGGTGCCACTCAGATGAACACCGACCTGGCCAACCACGAAAGTGCGATTTGGATCCTGGAGGACCCGGCCGGGTTTGAGCAGGCATATGGCGCGCTGAGCGAAAATCTGGGGGCGGACTGGCAGGCCCGGCTGATCCCCTGGAGCAGCCAGAAAGCACTGGCCGGGCTGGACCTGGGGCGGTACAATACCACTGCGGACGGCACCGGAAGCCAGGATGTGCAGGCACTGCTGGCATCGTATCAGGTGGCGGTGCTGGACCCGGAGTGTACCCTGTGGCAGAACCTGAACAACTGAACGGAATCAAACAAAACCAAAGGCTGCCGCACCGGCGCTCTCCGTACGGAGGGCGGGGTGCAGCAGCCTTTTTGGCGCAAAAAAACACCGCCATGCCAAAGGCACGGCGGTGCGGAATACAAAAACGATCAGATCTCGGCCAGAATGGCATCACCCATGGCGGTGCAGCCCAGGCAGGTGCAGCCTTCGCTCATGTTGTCAGCGGTGCGCAGGCCCTTATCCAGCACCTTGTTCACGGCGTTTTCAATGGCGTCTGCTTCTTCAGTCATGCCAAAGGAGTAGCGCAGCATCATGGCGGCGGACAGGATGCAGGCGGTGGGGTTCACGATGTCCTTGCCCGCAATGTCGGGGGCGGAACCATGGATCGGCTCGTACAGGCCGCGGGTGCCCTCGCCCAGCGAGGAGGACGGGATCATGCCGATGGAACCGGTGATCATGGATGCCTCGTCGGACAGGATGTCGCCGAACA
>CAVIXY010000089.1:0-8838 GCA_963646665.1 Bacteroides sp. CAG:545 | reverse complement strand
TGAACGTGGTGAACATCGGCGGCAACGCCATCCTGATCTTCGGCTTCGGCATGGGGGTGATGGGTGCGGCCATTGCCAGCCTGGTGTCCCGCGCCATTGCCTGCTGCGCCGTGCTGTACCTGCTGCAGAAGCCCGCCAGCCCCCTGCGGCTGGACAGCCTGCAGGCCCTGCGCCCCAACAACGACCTGATCCGGCGCATTCTGCGGGTGGGCGTGCCCGCCGGCATTGAGAACGGCATGTTCCAGATCGGCAAGCTGTCGGTCTCCAGCCTGACCTCCACCCTGGGCACCGCCGCCATTGCGGCCAATGCCGTGGTCAACACCTCCACCACCTTCCTGAACATTCCGGCCAACGCCGTGGGCATGGCCGCGCTGACCGTGGTGGGCCAGTGCCTGGGCGCAGACGAAAAGGAGCAGGCCGTGTATTATGCCCGCCGCCTGCTGCTGGTGGCCTACTGCGGTGCCTGGGTGATGAACATTTCCGCCTTCCTGTTTGCCAACCGGATGGTGGTTTCGCTGTTCAATCTTTCGCCGCAGGCCCAGGCCATGGCCCTGCAGGTGATGATGTGGTTCAACATTGTTTCGCTGTTCATCTGGCCGTCCAGCTTTACGCTGCCCAACATCCTGCGCGCCGCCGGCGATGCCCGCTTTACCATGAGTGTGAGCATCTTTTCCATGTGGGTGTTCCGGGTGGGCTTCTGCTACTTCTACGTGCTCAACTTCCACGGCGGGCTGCTGAGCATCTGGGCCGGCATGTTCCTGGACTGGACCTTCCGCTCCCTGTGCTTCGTGATCCGCTTTCTGCGTGGAAAATGGCTGGAAAAGAATGTCATCTGACCGCGCTCTTTCTGCCGTGCCCTGCCGCACGGCAGATTTTTTGCGCCTTTTGCAGGAAACCGCGCTTCCGGATCGTATTTCCATACAGAACGTTCTTTTCCGCACCCGGTCCGCGCCGGACCGTTCTACGCAGATTCTACAAATAAATCGTGTGTTTTTTGACAAAGTTGTCACCTTTCGTTCTTGTTTTCTTCATCGGTCCGGCGTATAATTTTTCTTTGCTCAGAGTTTGTAGAATTCAATACTTCTGCAAAAAGGAGGCTTTTTCCATGAAGCGCAGCTGGTTTTCCCGCCACCCCATCGGGTTCATGGCGTTGTATCTGCTGCTGTACCTGGCAGCATTCAATTTTCTTGAAACCCAGATCTCCATGCCCCACCTGCTGGTGCACTGCCGCCTGGACGATCTGATCCCCTTCTGCAAATATGCAGTCATCCCCTACTTTGCATGGTTCGTGTGGATCCCGTTCACCCTGTTCTACCTGCTGTGGAAAGCACCCCGCGAGGACTTCTGGCGGCTGTGCCTGCCGCTGTTTGCAGGCATGACCATTGCCCTGGCCTGCTACGTGATCGTACCCACCGGGCTGAACCTGCGGCCCTACACCGTGCCGGGCAACGATGTGTTTGCCCGGGCCGTGCGCTTTTTGTACCGTACCGACACCCCCACCAATGTGTGCCCGTCCATCCATGTGTTCAACTCGGTCACCCTGATGCTGGCGTATTACCGCAGCCGCATTTTTGAGCAGCCCCGCCGTCGCTGGATGCGCCCGGCTGCCGCCGTGCTGTGCCTTTCCATCGTGTGCTCCACCATGCTGCTCAAGCAGCACAGCTGCATTGATGTGGCCCTGGGTGCCCTGCTGGCCCTGGCGCTGGACACCCTGTTCACCCGCTCGTCCGAGCGCAGCGAACAGCCGCAGGTGTGGCGCGCATAACCCCGCAAAAAAGAAAGAGCTGTCTTACGACAGCTCTTTCTTTTTTGCGTTAAAACAGCCCTTCCGGCAGGCAGACGTCCGTTTTGGGCACCTTTGCCCAGGAAAAATCCGCGATGAGGCTTTCCGGCGTGCGGGGAGCCGGTTCCGGCTGCAGGCCGTAGGCGTAGGCCAGTTTTCCCACGATCTCCTGCGCGGTGTATTTTTCCCGCAGGTTTTCCAGGCTTTGGTCCCCGTCCCGCTTGGACAGCCGCCGCCCGTCCGGGGCCAGCAGCAGCGGGCAGTGGGCAAACTGCGGGGCCGGCAGGCCCAGCAACCGGTACAGATATAGCTGCCGCGCCGTGGAGGACAGCAGGTCCGACCCGCGCACCACTTCAGTCACGCCCATGCGGGCATCGTCCACCACCACGGCCAGCTGGTAGGCGAACACGCCATCGGCACGGCGCAGGTAGAAGTCGCCGCAGTCCCGCAGCAGGTTCTCGGTGTGCACCCCCATGCAGCCGTCTGTGAAGGTGATCTCCTCGTCCGGCACCCGCACCCGGTAGGCCGGGGCCTTCTTTTTGCGCTTTTCGGCGATCTCGGCAGGGGTCAGATCCCGGCAGGTGCCGGGGTAGATGACATTGCCGTCCGAAGTGTGGGGCGCGCTGGCCGCGTGCAGCTGGGCGCGGGAGCAGAAGCACGGGTACACCAGGCCCTGTGCTTCCAGCTTGTTGTATTGTTCCGTATAAATATCCGCACACTCGCTCTGATAATAGGGGCCGTGGGGGCCGCCGGTGCTGCCGCCCTCGTCCCAATGCAGGCCCAGCCAGTCCAGATCCTGTTCCAGCAGGTCGGCGTAAATGCGGGGGCAGCGCTCGGCGTCCAGGTCCTCAATGCGCAGCACGATGCGGCCGCCCTGGCTTTTGGCGCAGAGCCAGGCCAGCAGGCTGCAGGCCAGGTTGCCCAGGTGCAGCCGCCCGCTGGGGCTGGGCGCAAAGCGCCCGGTCACCGCCCCGCTCACAGGCCCAGCTTCCACTGCCCGTCCTGCGGCTGGAAGATGGGCGTGTTGTAGTAGGCCGCACAGGCAGCGGCCAGATATTCGGCATCCCTGCAGCTGGCGGTCTCCACGGCAGAGTGCATGGCCAGCTGGCCCACACCGATGTCCACCATGGGCATCAGGATCTGGCGGCCCAGCAGGTTGCCCAGGGTGCTGCCGCCGGCCACATCGGCCCGGTTGGCAAATACCTGCACCGGCACCCCGGCTTTTTCGCAGATGGCGGTAAAGGCTGCACCGGTCAGGCCGCTGGTGGTGTAGGTCTGGCGGGCGTTGTACTTGAGGATGATGCCGCCGCCCATGTTCACAGGCAGCTTCGGGTCGCTCTTTTCCGGGTGGTTGGGGTGGATGGCGTGGCCGTTGTCGGCGCTGAGCAGCAGGCAGTTGGTGCGGGCACGGATGCTCTGCTCTTTGGTCACACCCAGGCTCTCCTCAATGCGGGCCAGCACATCGCTCATCAGGGTGCCCTGGGCACCCTGACGGCTGGAAGAGCCCACTTCCTCGTTGTCAAACATCACCCAGATGTCGCCGCGGCCCGCTTCCTCACCGCGCCCCTGCAGAAAGCCCCACAGGGTGGTGTAGGCGCACTCCAGGTCGTCAATGCGGCCGGACATGAAGTATTCGCCCTGCAGGCCCACGCGCTGGGCCTTTTCGGTAGTGCAGAGCACAAGATCCGTGGTCAGAATGTCCTCGGCCTTCACCCCGGCTTCGGCGGCCAGGGTCTCCTTCAGGCTGCCGCCTTCGGCCCCGAAGATAGGCTGCAGGTCCACCTGGGGGTTGTAGTTCAGGCCGGTATTGGCTTCGCGGTTGAAATGGATGCACAGGTTCGGGATGCAGGCCAGCGCCCGCTCCGGGTGCACCAGGCGGCTCTCCACGCCTTCGGCGGTGCGCACCAGCAGGCGGCCCGCCACGCTCAGGGGCCGGTCGAACCAGGTGGACATCAGCATTCCGCCGTAGCCCTCGGTCTCGGCACGGGCAAAGCCGTGGTCTGCCCCGTCCAGTGTCTTGATGCGCCAGGTGGGCGAATCGCTGTGGCTGGCAGCGGCGTGCCAGCCGGTCAGTTCGCCGGTGGGCATCCGCCAGGCCAGAATGGCCGAGCCGTTGCGGGTGGTGTAGTATTTTCCGCCGGGCACAAGCTCCCACGCGGCGCTCTCCGGGCAGTTCTGATAGCCGTTGGCTTCCAGAATGGCCGCAGCCGCAGCGGTGGAATGGAACACACTGACACCGGCGTTCAGAAATTCAAACAAACCTTCTACCGAAAACGAATCGTTTTGCATGACAGATTCTCCTTTTTACTTCTCATCGCAAGCATTATACCCCTGCTGCCCGCAAAGGTCAACAAAGGGCGGGGTGGTGCAGCTGTTCCTGCACGGCACGGCACACGGCCTGGGCCTGCAGCCCGAATACGATCTGCACCCGGCTGCCCTGCACCACCACCCCGCTGCCGGGCAGAGCGGCTGCATCCAGCCGGGCCGGGTCCCGCAGGGTAACGCGCAGCCGGGTCATGCAGCAGTCCGCCGCAAGGATGTTCTCTGCGCCGCCCAGTGCGGCAAGCAGCTGCCGGATCTGATCCGCCGTCAGCGGCTGGGCCTGAGCAGCGGGCGGGGCTTCCCGCCCGGGGGTGGGCAGGTCCAGCGCCCGGATGAGCACGGTGAACACCACAAAGTAGGTCAGGATCTCTGCCGCTGCCAGCAGATACAGCACCGGCCAGTTGGTGCGGGCCGCCCCTGCGGAAAGATTCATCAGCAGCGAGCCGAGCAGGTTGGCGGTAAAGCCGGTGACATGGCACAGGTGCAGCAACACCACAAAGCCGCCCGCAATTGCCGCATGGGCCGCCCACAGCACCGGGGCCGAGAAGCAGAACAGAAAGTCCAGCGGCTCGGTGATGGACGCCAGCGAAGCCGTGAGGGCCAGCGGCACCAGCGCGGCGGCGGTCTTTTTGCGGTTCTCCTTCCGGGCACAGAAGATAAACGCTGCCGCAATGCCGTAGTAGCCAAAGGTTTTGGCAAAACTGGTGTACATCCACACAATGCCCTCCGAAAACGGCAGGCCCAGGTTGTACTCCGCCATCATCACGGCATAGGCGCCGGTGTAGGTCTGGCCGCCCACGGTCAGGCTGCCGCCCAACGCCGAAAACTGGAAAGGTGTGTAGATCAGGTGGTGCAGCCCCGTGGGGATGAGCAGCCGCTCCAGAAAACCATACAAAAACAGCCCCGCATTGCCGGATGCCGCCAGGGCCGCCGTAAGCGCCGTGATGCACCGCTGCACCGGCGGCCAGAAAAAGCAGCTGCCATAGCCCAGCACCGCCGCCGCACCCGCCGCGCAGACAAAGGCGCAGCGCGGGCCGGAAAGCAGCTGGGCCAGCACGCCCCGGAACTGCACCGCCCCGGTGCGGTTGTAAAGCCAGCCCACTGCAAACCCCAGCAGGATGCCCCCGGCCACCCCCATGTCCACGGTCTGGATGCCCAGCACCACGGTCTGCCCGGTGCCGTACAGGCCGCTCAGGCCGCTGGCCTGGGCCAGCAGCCCGTGCCGGGAAAGGCCGATATTGCCTGCCTGCAGGTACACCAGGTAGCTCATGAGGGCAATGAGCGCTGCCTGCTGCTTTTCCTGCCGGGCCAGTACTGCCGCAATGCCCACGCAGAACAGCAGGCTCAGGTTGTTCACCAGCAGCATCATGCACTGGTTCGGCAGCTGGCCCAGGGCCTGCAGCGGTGCCCAGCGCAGCAGCGGCAGAGCCTGCTGCACCGCGCTGTTGGTCAGCAGCGCCCCCGCCACCAGCAGAAGGCCCGCCGCCGAGAGATAGCTCAGCGGGGCCAGCATGGCGCGGGAGAGCTGTTCCAGCGCTGCAAAGACCTTTTTCTTCATGGGCCGTGTCCTCCGTTTTTCCGTGCCGCTTCCGGCGGGCTGAAATGATCCTGTTTGTAGTCAACCGGTTTGCAGGCCAAATGTCAAGGCCGCAAACTTCCTAAAATTTGCACGCTGCTTTGTGCAGCCTGCACAGCCGCAGTTGAAATTCGTCCTGCCCGCGCCGATTGACAACCGCCCCCCTGCACATTATACTAGAATCACAAGCAGTGCAGCCGGTTACATCCTCTGCACTGCCCGCTGCATCTGACACAAGGAGGTTCTTTCCTTATGAGATCCAAACGCATTCTCTCTGCTGTGCTGTGTGCCGCACTGCTGTGCGGCCTGCTTACCGCCTGCCTGGGCGGCGGCAGCAACGGCGGCAGTGCTTCCAGCGCGGCACCCGCTTCGGACAGTGCCAGCGCTTCCGCTTCTTCTTCCGAGGAGCTGCCCAGCTCCACCACCCAGGCCAACACCGGCAACCTGAACCCCGGCAATTTTGACGAGAACTCCGTGTTCTCCATCACCGGCACAGCCGATGCCTTCCAGCCCTGCCTGGGCTGGGGGCCGGGCGTTTCCGGCTGCTCGCTCAAGTCTGTGATCGCAGCGGCTTCGCTGCTGCACTGGGCCGAGAGCGCCCGCCTGGCATCCCGCACGCCGGACGCCATTCAGGACGCCTTCTATGACTGGTACGACAGCCTGTCCGCTGCCGAGCAGGAAGGTTTTGCCGAAGCCTGGACCATGATCGAGCCAGACGCCCTGAGCCTGCTGAGTGATGCTTCCGGCATGGCCGACCGCATCCGGGATGCCGGCCTGGACCCGGACGACCTGCCCGGCTGCACCCTGAAAAACTGGCAGGCCCTGCAGACGGTGCTGGATGCCTGCGTACCCGCTTCCAACGGCGAAGCCTGATCTGCCCCGCAATGGCAAAGGCGCTGACCCAGACGGTCAGCGCCTTTTTTATTTCCAGTTAAACTTATACTTTTTTCAGCACATACTGGCGGGTGCCCATGCCGATCTTTTCGGCCTGCTCCAGGGTAGCCTTCCACTCAATGTTGGGGTTGGAGTCCTTGAAGTGGTCGTGGTGGCAGTTCCAGCCGGGCTTGGCCAGGTTGTTGCTCAGCTGGCTGTTGGGCAGCGGGGTGGCAGCCAGGCAGGCATCGGCACAGGCCTGATCCAAGGCCACCGGGTCAAAGGAAGCAAACATGCCGATGTCCGGCAGGATGGGGGCATCGTTCTCGCCGTGGCAGTCGCAGTTGGGGCTGATGTCCTGCACCAGGCTGATGTGGAAGCAGGGGCGGTTTGCACACACGGCGGCGGCATACTCGGCCATTTTGCGGTCCAGCATCTCGTTGGCGCTGTCGTACTGGGAGTAGATGGCGTCAAAGTTGCAGGCACCAATGCAGCGGCCGCAGCCCTTGCACTTTTCCTGATCAATGACGGCCTTGTTGTTCTCGTTGTAGGAGATGGCGTCCGAGCCGCACTCCTTGGCGCAGCGGTGGCAGCCGCGGCACAGGCTTTCCTGCACGGCAGGGTGGCCGGAAGCGTGCTGCTCCATTTTGCCTGCGCGGGAGCCGCAGCCCATGCCGATGTTCTTGATGGCACCGCCAAAGCCGGTGGACTCGTGGCCCTTGAAGTGGGTCAGGCTGATGAAGATATCCGCGTCCATGATGGCGCGGCCGATCTTGGCGGTCTTGCAGTATTCACCGTTCGGCACCGGCACTTCCACCTCATCGGTGCCGCGCAGGCCGTCTGCGATCAATACCTGGCAGCCGGTGGTCATGGGCCAGAAGCCGTTGAGCTGGGCGCAGGTTAGGTGCTCCAGTGCATTTTTGCGGCTGCCCGGATACAGGGTGTTGCAGTCGGTCAAGAACGGCAGGCCGCCCTGCTCCTTGCACAGGTCTGCCACCGCCTTGGCGTAGTTGGGGCGCAGATAGGCCAGGTTGCCCAGCTCGCCGAAATGCATTTTGATGGCCACGAACTTGCCGTCCATATCAATATTTTTGATGCCGGCTGCGATGCACAGGCGGCGCAGCTTTTCCGGCAGGCTGACCTCGATGGGGCAGCGGAAATCCGTGTAGTAGACCTTGGATGCTTCCATTGCAGTTTCCTCCGTTGTTCTGACAAAACCATGCGCGGCCCGCGGCCGCATACTCTCTTATGGGTTCAGTATAGCACATCGGCCCGGGCGGTGCAATTCCGGCTTTGGCGCACAAAAACGGCGTGCCCGTCCGGGCACGCCGTTTGCAGCTGCAGTCTCCGATTTTTTACACCAGTGCGGTAATGGCCGCCACGGCCAGCACCAGGATGCCCAGCAGGATGCGGTACACGCCAAAGAACTTGAAGTTGTGGCGCTTGACGTAATCCATCAGGAAGCGGATGGCCCCCAGGCTCACCGCAAAGGCCACCACGCAGCCCACCACCAGCACGGCAATTTCGGTGCCGGTCATCACCGAGCCGCCCAGCACAAACTTGACCACCTTGAGCAGCGAAGCACCCGCCATAACCGGAATGGCCAGGTAGAAGGTAAACTCCGCCACGCAGGCGCGGGACAGGCCCAGCAGCAGGCCGCCCACGATGGTGGCACCGGAGCGGGAGGTGCCCGGGATGATGGCCAGGCACTGCCACAGGCCAATGATCAGGGCATCGCGGTAGGTGATCTGATCCAGCCGCATCACGTGCGGGGCGCTGCGGCGGTTCTCAATGACAAGGAAGAGCACACCATACAGAATGAGCATGGCAGCCACCGTGATGTAATTGTAGAAGTGGACTTCCATCCAGTCGTCCAGCGGGCTGATGACCAGCACCGGCAGGGTGGCTGCCACCACCTTGAACCACAGGCTCCAGACGGCGGGCTTGGAAATCACCCTGCCCCGCCGCAGGCCAAAGGGCCAGAGCTTGTTCCAGAACAGCACCACCACGGCCAGAATGGCCCCCAGCTGAATGACCACGCGGAACATGGACATGAACTCTTCGCTGGCCTTGAAGCGGATGATCTGCTCCAGAAGGATCATGTGGCCGGTGGAAGAAATGGGCAGCCACTCGGTAATGCCCTCCACAATGCCCATGAGAATTGCTTTGATGATCTCCCAGAACGTAAAAAATCCCTCCTATTACAATAAATATGGAACCGGAAATGGCAGCCAGCCATATTCCATTCCATCTCGTTCCTAAGCTACAATAAGAGAGTAATCGG
>CAVIXY010000088.1:0-9033 GCA_963646665.1 Bacteroides sp. CAG:545 | reverse complement strand
ATTTACCCTGCACGGGGCTCTTTTTGTGCATGTCTACTATTTCTGGGGCGGTTCAGTTCTGCGTGAGCCGGGGGCTGTTTGTATGTGTTTCAGTAGGTGTAGGGCTGCACCGGGGGCTGGTCGGCCTTGTGCTCGCCGATGATCTTTTCCATCCACACCATGTCATACCAGCGGCCGAACTTGTACCCGCAGTTGCGGAAGGTGCCGCACAGCGCAAAGCCCAGGTGCGCGTGGAACTGGGCGCTGTTTTTGGTCAGGTATTCGTCCTCTACCTGGGGGTAGCCGATGCAGGCGTACAGGTTCAGGATGCCCATGGCCTGCAGGCGAGCCGCCAGTGCCTCGTACAGGGTGCGGCCCATGCCGCACTTCTGGGCGTTGTGGTCCAGGTAGATGGTCAGCTCGCAGGCCCAGTCGTAGGCGGCGCGGCCCACAAACGGCCCGGCGTAGGCGTAGCCCTCAATGCGGCCGTCCTTTTCGATCACAAGGTAGGGGTACTTCTGCATGGTGCGACGCATCCGACCCTCGAACTCTTCCAGCGAAGGAACGTCGTATTCAAAGGTGATGACCGTGTGCTCCACGTACCAGGCGTAAATTTCCAGAATGCGGGGTGCATCCGCTAAAGATGCATTCCGCACCGTAATATTCTGCATAAAAACATCTCCCTGTAAGTGCAAAGTGTGGGAAGCTGCCCTGATTATAGCACAGAATGCTTTACTTTGCCACTTTACTATGGTAAAATAGTGGCATCTTTTTTCGCACTGCGGCGGAAAAAGCCGAATGAGAGGGGGAACCTGTATGACGAATGTCTGCATCATTGCCACCATTGTGGTGTACCTGGTGGGGATGCTGCTGGTGGGCTTTGCCTACAGCAAGTCCAACGAGGACAGCACCGATTTCTACCTGGGCGGCCGTAAGATGGGGCCGCTGGTCACCGCCATGAGCGCCGAGGCCAGCGATATGTCCAGCTGGCTGCTGATGGGAATGCCGGGTCTGGCCTACCTGACCGGCATTGCATCCCCGGGCTGGACGGCCATCGGCCTGGCCCTGGGCACCTGGCTGAACTGGCTCATCGTGGCCCGGCGGCTGCGCCGCTACTCGGCCAACCTGGACGCCATTACGGTGCCGCAGTTTTTATCCCTGCGGTTCCACGACCAGCGCAACCTGCTCAACGCCCTGGGCGCCGTGATCATCATTGTGTTCTTTGTGCCCTATACGGCGTCCGGCTTTGCGGCCTGCGGCAAGCTGTTCCACAGCCTGTTCGGGGTGGACTACATGGCCGCCATGATCGTGTCGGCGCTGATCATTGTGGGGTATACCATTCTGGGCGGCTTCCGGGCCGTGACCACCACCGACCTGATCCAGTCCGTGGTTATGAGCGTGGCACTGATTGCCGTGCTGATGTACGGCATTGGCGTGGCAGGCGGCTGGGATGCCGTGATGGAAAACGCCCACAGCCTTTCCGGCTACCTGACCATGGCGGCCAGCTACAACGCTTCCACCGGCACGGCCACCTCTTACAGCCTGCTGGACATCGTGTCCACCATGGCATGGGGCCTGGGCTACTTTGGAATGCCGCACATCCTGCTGCGCTTCATGGCCATTGAGGACGAAAAGAAGCTGGTGCTCAGCCGCCGTATTGCCAGTGTGTGGGTGGTGATCGCCATGACGGCGTCCATCATCATTGGCGTGGTGGGCCTGGGCATGACCAAAGCCGGCGCACTGGAATTCCTCTCCGGCTCTTCCAGCGAGACGCTGATCGTGCGTATTGCCAGCCTGATCGCGCAGCACGGTGTGCTGGCAGCGGTGCTGGCGGGCCTGATCCTGGCGGGCATTCTGGCCGCCACCATGTCCACGGCAGACAGCCAGATGCTGGCAGCTGCGTCCAGTGTGTCCCAGAACATCCTGCAGGAGTTCGGCCACATGAAGCTCACCGAGAAGCAGAGCCTGTTTGCGGCCCGCCTGACCATCATCTGCGTCAGCGTGGTGGGCGTGGTGCTGGCCCGGGACCCGGACTCCAGCGTGTTCGGCATTGTCAGCTTTGCGTGGGCCGGGTTCGGCGGTGCGTTTGGTGCCGTGGTGCTGTGTGCGCTGTTCTGGAAGCGCTGCAACTGGCAGGGCGCTCTGGCCGGAATGCTCTGCGGCGGCCTGATGGTGTTTGTGTGGAAGTACCTCATCAGCCCCCTGGGCGGCGTGTTCGGCATCTACGAGCTGCTGCCGGCCTTCCTGTTCTCGCTGGCGGCCTGCGTGGTGGTCAGCCTGGCAACCCCGGCCCCCTCGGCGGAGATCGAAGCCGAATTTGAGGCGGCAAAATAAAGAATGAACCCAAACAAAAAGGCTCGCTGCCAATGGCAGCGAGCTTTTTTGCGGAACAGCCCGGGGCAGTTTGCCTTACAGGCTGCGGTTCTTGATTTCAGCGGTCACCTTGGCGATGAACTCGTCCAGCTCCATCGTGGTGGTCTCGCCCTTGCGGTCACGCACGGAGATGTTGCCGGCCTCGGCTTCCTTGGCACCCAGCACCAGCATATAGGGCACACGGTCCACCTGCTGGGCGGCACGGATCTTGTAGCCGATCTTCTGGTTGTCGTCATCCAGCACCACACGGACACCGGCTTCGGCCAGCTTCTCGGTCACATCCTGGGCGTAGTCCAGGGTCTTTTCGGACACGGGCAGCACCTTGACCTGGGTGGGAGCCAGCCAGGTGGGGAACTTGCCCTTGGTCTCCTCAATCAGGTAGGCCATGAAGCGGTCCAGAGAGCCAAGGATGGCGCGGTGCAGCACCACGGGGGTCTTTTCGGTGCCGTCCTTGTCCACGTAGGTCAGGTGGAACTTTGCCGGCAGGCAGAAGTCCAGCTGGCAGGTGGACAGGGTGTACTCAGCACCCACGGCGGGCTTCACGTTCACGTCCAGCTTCGGGCCGTAGAAGGCGGCCTCGCCGATCTCCTCGGTGAACTGGATGCCCAGCTCAGTCAGCACCTCACGCAGAGCGCTCTCGGCGTGGTTCCACATGGCATCATCGTCATGGTACTTCTTCTTATCGGCCGGGTCGCGCAGGCTCAGCACGCAGCGGTAATCGGTGATGTTGAAGTCCTTGTAGGTCTCAAAGATCAGGTTGCAGACGTCAGCAACTTCGCTCTTGATCTGCTCCGGCGTGCAGAACAGGTGGGCATCGTTCTGGCAGAAGTGGCGGCCGCGCTCAATGCCCTTCAGGGTGCCGGAGGACTCGTAACGGAAATCGTGGGCGATCTCACCAATGCGCATGGGCAGGTCACGGTAAGAGTGCGGGCGGTTTGCGTAGATCATCATGTGGTGGGGGCAGTTCATGGGGCGCAGCACGTAGCTTTCGCCCTCCATCTCCATGGCGGGGAACATGTTTTCGCGGTAGTGATCCCAGTGGCCGGAGGTCTTATACAGGTTCACGGTGCCCACGCAGGGGGTCATCACGTGCAGGTAGCCGCGCTTGCGCTCCTTCTCCTTGATATAGTTCTCCAGCTCCTGCCAGACGGTGTAGCCTGCGGGCAGGAACATGGGCAGGCCGCGGCCCACCAGGTCATCGGTCATGAACAGGCCCATCTCCTTGCCGATCTTGCGGTGATCGCGCTCGCGGGCCTCCTGCTGCTCCTTCTCCCAGGCATCCAGCTCTTCCTGGTTGTGGAAGGCCACGCCGTTGATGCGGGTCAGCATCTTGTTTTCCTTGTCGTTCTTCCAGTATGCGCCGGACTGCTGGGTGATCTTGAAGGCCTTCAGAGCCTTGGTGTAGGTCAGGTGAGGTCCGATGCACATGTCAACGTACTCGCCCTGCTGGAAGAAGCTGAACTCGGTCTCATCGGCCAGGTCGGCCATGTGCTCGATCTTGTACTTCTCCTGGCGGTCCTCCATCAGCTTTACAGCCTCGGCACGGGGCAGGATGAAGGGCTTGATGGGCAGGTTCTCCTTGACGATTTTGCGCATCTCTTTTTCGATGTTGGCCAGATCCTCATCGCTCAGCTTGGTGTCGCCCAGATCCACGTCATAGTAGAAGCCGTTCTCGGTGGCGGGGCCGAACGCAAAGTCGGCCTGGGGGTACAGGCGCTTGATGGCCTGGGCCATGATGTGGGCTGCAGTGTGGCGGATCACATGCAGTTCCTGGTCCTGCGGGCACTCGTCCACATGGCCGTCCTTATAGATGATCTTCATGATGCATTCTCCTTTGACAGATAAAAGATACGAAAAAAGCGCTTCATCCCGCACACTTACAACGGGATGAAGCGCCTGAAAAAGTTCAGAAACGTTCCACGGTTCCACCCGAATTGCACGCCAAAGCGTGCCACTCGCTGTGCTGTAACGGGCGCACCCGGCAGAGGTTCGCCTCTGCACTCTGCGGTGGTAGAAGTCCGGCACATGGCAGGCTGCTTGCAGCACCCGGCTTGGCGGGGCAGCCCTCTCTGCGGCATGGAGCGCGGGACCTCGGTTTGTCCGCATCATCGCATTCAACAGGATGAAACTACGCTGATTGTAGCACGTCCGGCACAAAAAATCAAGGGATGAGCGCAGGAAATTTGCGGGGGAGAGGGGTCAGCTCTCGCGCTGCGACAAAAACTCCGAGTACAGCTTGCTGGTCAGGAAGGTCTGGCTGCTGTACAGGCTGTGGTAGCCCGAAAGCATGTAGCTCAGCCCGCAGGCCAGGGCCATCAGCTCCAGGCCTGCGCCGCCAAACAGCTCAAAGGCCAGCAGAATGGAGGGCACCAGCGTGTTGGTGGCGGCGCAGAACACGCACACCATGCCCACGGCGGCGGCAAAGCCTGCCGGCAGGCCCAGCAGCGGGCCGACCACGCAGCCAAAGGCAGCGCCCACAAAAAAGCTGGGCACCACTTCGCCGCCCTTGAAGCCCACGCCCAGGGTCAGGGCGGTGAGCACCATTTTGCACACAAAGTCCCAGGGCAGGGCATAGCCCTGCTCAATGGCGGCGGTGATCACGCCCATGCCGGCGCCGTTGTAGCGGCCCACGCCCATCAGGTAGGACAGCGCCACTACGGCGGCACCGCCCACAAAGGCCCGCAGCCAGGGGTTGGGCAGCAGGTAGGCTGCTTTGTGGTCAAAAAAGTGCAGCATCTGGCAGAACACCACCGCCACCACGGCACAGCCCATGGACAGCACGGCCACCCGCACCACATTGGCCACACCCAGCTCGGGCACCACCGGCACCGTGAACCGGGTGGGGGCAACGCCCGCCGCCAGCGAGATGCCGTAGGCGATGAGGGCGGCCAGAAAGCTGGGCACATAGGCTACCGTAAAGGTCAGGCCCACGTCCACCACCATCATGGAAAACAGGGTGGCCGCCAGCGGAGTGCCGAACAACGCCGAGAAAAAGGCGGCCATGCCGCACACGGTGGCGGTGCGGCAGTCGTGATCGCTGAAATGCAGCCCCTTGCCGATGTTCCAGCCAATGCTGCCGCCCATCTGCAGGGCGGCACCCTCGCGGCCCGAAGAGCCGCCGCACAGGTGGGTGATCACCGTGCCCAGAAAAATAGCCGGCACCAGCCACGGGGTAACCGGCTTGCCATCCTGCACGGCCTGCAGTACATTGTTGGTGCCCATGCCGGTGCAGCCGGTGACCTTGTAAAGCGCCACCACTGCCAGGCCTGCCACGGGCAGCAGCCACAGCAGCCAGACATGGGCAGTGCGCCACTCGGTAACGATCTCCACGGCCAGGTGGAACACGGTGCCCAGGCCGCCGCACAGCACGCCGGTGCAGACCGCCAGCAGCGTCCAATGGAACAGCGCCTGCAGCGACACCTGCACCGATGCTTTATAATGTTGAACAAAATCCTTCATAGCACAATTTCTCCTGCAAAATCAAGCAAAAATGGGCCTGCCGGCCCGACAGCCTGCAAAAACCCGGGCCATAGGATACCATATACGGAGGACAATGTCAACTAAAAAAGACTTAATCATTTGTGCAGGTTGTACACGAACAGCGAAAATGCAAAACAAGGCCCCCGCTTCTTTGTGCGCAGAAGCGGGAGTCTTGTCTGCCGTAGATCGGATCAGAAAAAAGGAAAAAGGAGAACAAATTTATATCACGCCGCATGGGCGGGATAGCGGAAAAGGAACCGGAGCATTACTCCACATCCTGCAGGGCGGCAAAGTCCTCTTCGCCGGTGCGGATCTTGACCACGCGGGTCACGTTGTAAACAAAGATCTTGCCATCGCCGATGTGGCCGGTGTACAGGGCCTTTTTGGCGGCTTCCACCACAGCATCCACACTGATCTTGGACACGATGACTTCCACCTTGATCTTGGGCAGCAGGGTGCTGTCCACAGACACGCCGCGGTACTTTTCGGTGGTGCCCTTCTGGATGCCGCAGCCCATCACCTGGGTCACGGTCATGCCGGTAACGCCCAGATCGTTGAGGGCGGTCTTGAGCTGGTCAAACTTGGCAAGCTTTGCAATGATGGACACCTTGTGCATTCCGGTGTCGTACACGCCATCGTGGATGACGGGAGAAGGCTCCCGCACCACCGGCACGGCAGCGTCCACCTGCTTTGCGGTGGCCTTGGTCACATCGTCCTCGCCCAGGTCGGTGTTTTCGTTGGGCACCATGGCGGCGGTGTTTGCATCCGAGATGGAGAAACCAGCGTAAGCAGAGGCCAGGCCGTGCTCGTGGATGTCCAGGCCGTCAATTTCCACTTCGGCGGGAACGCGCAGGCCGATGGTCTTGTCGATAATCTTGAAGATGAGGAACATTACGACCACAACGTAGAAGTCCACAGTGACAAGGCCCAGCAGCTGGGTGCCCAGCTGTGCCAGGCCGCCGCCGTAGAACAGGCCGGCATGTGCGGTGTTGGAGCCGTTGGAGAACAGGCCCACCGCAATGGTGCCCCACACGCCGTTTGCAAAGTGGACGGAGACCGCACCCACGGGGTCATCCACCTTGGCAATGTTGTCGAAGAACTCCACGCTCAGAACCACCAGGATGCCTGCCACAAAACCAATGAAGAAGGCACCATAGGGCGAAACGGTGTCGCAGCCTGCGGTGATGGCCACCAGGCCGGCCAGGGAACCGTTCAGGGTCATGGAAACATCGGGCTTGCCGTAGCGCAGCCAGGTGAAGATCATGGTCACGCAGGTAGCAACGGCTGCAGCAAGGTTGGTGTTGAAGCACACCAGGCCGGTCAGGGTCATGGTGGCATCGGTGGACAGGCTCAGGGAAGAGCCGCCGTTGAAGCCGAACCAGCAGAACCACAGAATGAACACGCCCAGGGCACCGGCCGTCAGGTTGTGGCCGGGAATGGCGTGGGGCTTGCCGTTCTTGTCGTACTTACCAATGCGGGGACCCAGCATCCAGGCACCCAGCAGAGCAATGATGCCGCCTACGTTGTGGACTGCTGCGGAACCGGCAAAATCATGGAAGCCCATGCTCTGCAGCCAGCCGCCGCCCCACATCCAGTGGCCGCAGATGGGGTAGACCACCAGCGAAATGGCGGCGGAGTAAACGCAGTAGGCTTTGAAGTTGGTGCGCTCGGCCATGGAGCCGGAGACGATGGTCGCGGCCGTGGCGCAGAAAACGGTCTGGAATACGATGTAGACCCACAGCGGAATGTCCAGACCCAAATGCGAATAATCGCCCCGGATGAAGGGGTCGAACCCGCCGATCAGGGCACCGGTGCCGCCGAACATCAGGCCGAAGCCGATGAGCCAGTAGCAGGGGGTGCCGATGCAGAAGTCCATCATGTTTTTCATCAGGATGTTGCCCGTGTTCTTGGCGCGGGTAAAGCCTGCTTCACACAAGGCAAAACCGGCCTGCATGAAGTAGACCAGGAACGCTCCCACAAGCGTCCAACAGGTGTTGACGGAACTGAACATAACTTTCCATACCTCCCCACAAATTGCATTCCACGCGCCGAACCGCGCGCAGGAACGTCTCTTTTGCCCTCAGAGAACCCTCTATTTTCCCCGAGCGCAATATCCTCCGAAAACACAAAAGGCGCTGGCGGAATTGCTTCCGTCAGCGCCTTTGCTTTCGATGGCACGAGTATAGCTTCTTTGTGCAAACCTGTCAAGAGTTCCCATCAAGGTTTTACGTTTTTCACAACAGGGGGAAAGCCAGGACGGAAAAAGTTTGGCAAATAATTTTTAGTCCGTCTTTTCCTCGTCCGCGCTTTTTTCCGCTTTCTTGTGGCCGGAACGGTGTCCGCCCTCCATTTCCCAGTGCAGCATCAAGCTCATCATGGCGCGCAGCGCAAAGGTTGCCGCCAGCGGGATGACCGATTCCAGATTCTGCAGCAGGAAGGTCTTGGCGATCTCCGCCGACATCAGGAATTCCAGTGCAGTGGTCAAACCGCTGCTCATCTCATGATGGAAGTCGTGCTGATCGTGGAAAAAAGTCGCCCGCACATAGTGATAAGTGGCCTTGGCAAGACTGGTGACAATGATGAACAGGCCGATCACTTCGGCCAGGCCCGCGATCATCGGCACAGCAGTTTCCAGAAAGCCTTCCAGCAGGTGGGTGACTCCTGCGTTAAACTGACTCAACCACTCCATGGCGCTTACAGCAGGGTCTTGATGTAAGCAGCCAGCTCTGCATCCTTGCAGGAAGCAAAGAACAGCTCCTGGAACTTGGCACCGGCCACGGCACCCTTCAGCAGGTCCTGATCAATGCTCTTCAGGCACTCGATCAGCGGCTTGAAGGTGGCGGCGCGCACGCCGTCCAGGATCTTCTTGTTGCGCTGTTCCGGCTCCACGCGCTCCTTGGGGTAGCCCTGACCGTGGCCAAAGCCGAACAGCTTTTCAAAGCAGTATTCCAGGTTCAGCTCGCCGCCCCAGCCAAAGCCTTTGGCAAAGGGCATGGCAACGGCATTGCCATCGTTCACGTGGGCAAAGGTGTAGGCGTCCACGGGGTCCTCCACATGGCCGCAGATCACGCCGGGGAAGCTGTTCAGGGCCAGCATGGCACCTTCGCCGGTGCCGCAGCCGGTGATCACGTAGTCGGCAGCGCCGCTGTTCAGCAGGATGGCGGCCAGAATGCCGCACTGCACATAGGTGAGCTGAGCGGC
>CAVIXY010000087.1:0-9036 GCA_963646665.1 Bacteroides sp. CAG:545 | reverse complement strand
AGGAAAAACAAATGAATTTCATCAAGTGTGAAAAGCTCGAGAAGAGCATGGCAGAGCTGCAGTTCTCCATTGACGCAGAGGCTTTCAAGAAGGCTGTTGCCGATGTTTTCAAGAAGGAAGGCAAAAAGTACGCTGTGCCCGGCTTCCGCAAGGGCAAGGCTTCCCGTTCCATCATTGAGAAGATGTACGGTGCCGATGTCTTTACCTACGATGCCATCAACGAGCTGTTCCCCGAGGCTTTCGAGGCTGCCGTGAAGGAAGCAAATGTGGAGCCGGTCGGCCGTCCTGAGGTCACTGTGGATTCCGCAAGCGAGACCGAGGGTGTCACCCTGACTGTCAAGGTTGCCGTCAAGCCCGAAGTGAAGGTTGGCAGCTACAATGGTCTGACCGTGGAAAAGACGGTCCATACTGTCACCGATGAGGCTGTGGACGCTGAGTTGAAGCGTGTGCAGGAGCGCAATGCCCGTGAGCTGACCCGCGAGGGTGCTGCTGAGAACGGCGATATCGTGGATATCGACTTCGAGGGCTTTGTGGATGGTGTCGCATTTGAGGGCGGCAAGGCTGAGCACTACAACCTGACCCTGGGCAGCGGCAGCTTTATCCCCGGCTTTGAGGATCAGATCGTGGGCCACTCCGCTGGCGAAGAGTTCGATGTGAACGTGACCTTCCCCACCGAGTACCAGGCTGCTGAGCTGGCTGGCAAGGCTGCTGTGTTCAAGATCAAGCTGCACGAGGTCAAGTACAAGGAGCTGCCCACTCTGGATGACGAGCTGGCAAAGGACTGCTCCGAGTACGACACTCTGGACGAGTTCAAGGCTTCCATCCGCAAGAACAACCAGGAGCAGCTGGACAAGCAGGATGACTTGGCTGTTGAGAATGCCCTGGTTGATCAGGTCATCGAGAGCATGGAAGGCGAGATCCCCCAGGCAATGTACGAGACCCGCATGGACGAGATGGTCAACGACTTTGCATTCCGCGTGGAGCAGCAGGGCCTGCGCCTCGAGGACTACCTGAAGTATATGGGCCAGACCGTGGAGCAGTTCCGTGCTTCCTTCATGCCGCAGGCTGAAAAGCAGGTCAAGATCCGTCTGGCTCTGGAGGCTGTTGCCGCTGCTGAGAACATCGAGGCTTCCGAAGAGGATGTCAACGCTGAGATCAAGCGCATTGCCGACCAGTACAAGATGGAAGAGGACAAGGTCCGCGAGCTCGTCAATGTGGACGATGTGAAGAAGGACTTGGCCATCAACAAGGCCATCGACTTCATCAAGAGCCACGCAAATATTGTGGAAAAGGCTGCAGACGCTGAGTAATTTGCGCCCGGCCTTGTAAAACGTGCGGCGTGCCCGTGCGTTTCCAATTCAAAGGTTGTAAAAATTGACCGATACGGCAGATCCGGAAAGGGCATCCGTATCGGTCAATTTTGCAAATACAAAATCCATTCCAGGAGGCAAACTTTATGAGTTTTGTTCCTTACGTTGTGGAACAGTCTGCACACGGCGAACGTTCTTACGATATTTTTTCCCGTCTGCTGAATGATCGCATTATTGTTCTGAGCGAGGATGTCAACGATACCACGGCAAGCCTTGTTGTGGCACAGCTGCTGTATCTGGAAGGGCAGGATCCGGACAAGGACATCAGCCTGTATATCAACAGCCCCGGCGGCTCTATCAGCGCCGGCATGGCCATCCACGATACCATGCGGTATATCAAGTGCGATGTTTCCACCATCTGCATGGGCATGGCCGCTTCCATGGGCGCGTTCCTGCTGGCAAGCGGCACTAAGGGCAAGCGCTTTGCACTGCCCAATGCTGAGATCATGATCCACCAGCCGCTGATCGCAGGCGGCCAGGGCGGCGGTCTGTCCGGCCAGACCACGGATATCAAGATCCATGCCGAGCACATGGTGTATATCCGCGATAAAATGAACCGTATGCTCAGCGAGTACACCGGCCAGCCGCTGGAAAAGCTGCAGCTGGATACCGAGCGCGACAACTATATGTCGGCACAGCAGGCCAAGGAATATGGCCTGATTGATGAGGTCATTGCACACCGCTGAGCCACTGACACCAATTTACCCAGGATAAGGAAAAACAGCTATGGCAAATAACAATTCCGGCAGAGATAAAAACGAAAAGGACCTGGTCTGCAGCTTCTGCGGAAAGCATCAGGACGAAGTGGAGCGCATGATCATTGGCCCCGGCGTCAACATCTGCAGCGAGTGCATCGGCCTGTGTCACGATCTGCTTTCTGACAAGCCGGATCATCCGGGCAATAGCCACCCGCCACGCGCGGGTGCGGGCCGCGGCCGCAGCCTGCAGGCTGCCGGGGATCTGAACATCAACATCCTGACCCCGGCCGAGATCAAGGACGGCCTGGATCAGTATGTGGTCGGGCAGGACGAGGCCAAGCGCGTGCTGGCCGTTTCGGTTTACAATCACTACAAGCGCATCCTGAGCGGCAGGGGCGGCGATGTGGAACTGCAGAAGTCCAATGTGCTGCTGCTTGGCCCTTCCGGCGTGGGCAAGACCCTGCTGGCCCAGACCCTGGCCAAGATGCTGGGGGTGCCCTTCGCCATTGCGGATGCCACCACCCTGACCGAGGCCGGCTACGTGGGCGAGGATGTGGAAAACATTCTGCTCAAGCTGATCCAGGCAGCGGACTTTGATGTGCAGAAGGCACAGGTGGGCATCATCTATATTGATGAGATCGACAAGATCACCCGCAAGAGCGAGAACCCCTCCATTACCCGTGATGTGGGCGGCGAAGGCGTGCAGCAGGCACTGCTGAAGATTCTGGAAGGCACCGTGAGCAATGTGCCCCCGCAGGGCGGACGCAAGCACCCGCAGCAGGAGTTCATCCAGATCGACACCACCAACATCCTGTTTATCTGCGGCGGTGCGTTTGACGGCCTGGATAAATACATCCTGCGCCGCACCGACAAATCCGCACTGGGCTTTGGCAGCGCGCTGAAGGACAACTCCAGCGAAGCCGAAAAGGCTCTGCTGCGTCAGGTGGAGCCGCACGACCTGGTTAAGTTCGGCCTGATCCCGGAACTGATCGGCCGTCTGCCGGTCATCACCGTGCTGGATGATCTGGACGAGGACTCTTTGGTCCGCGTGCTCAAGGAGCCGCGCAACAGCCTGGTCAAACAGTACAAGGAACTGCTGGGCATGGACAATGTGGAGCTGAACTTTACCGAGGAAGCTCTGCACGCCATTGCCCGCAAGACCATTGAGCGCAAAACCGGTGCCCGTGGTCTGCGCAGCGTGATGGAAAGCATTCTGCTGCCCATCATGTACGAGGTGCCCACCGATGCCACCATTATCCGCGTAACGGTGGATGAGGATACCGTGAACGGCGGCGAGGCGCACCTGGAATACGGTGCCGTGCGCAAGCGCTACAAGAATCAGGTCGCTCTGAGCTGACGATTTTTCGTACAGCAGGGGAGCGTAAGGCCCTGTTTCAAAAGCTTTTTGCTTTTGGCAGGGCTTTTTGTTTTATTATTCTTGTTTCCGGGGGCAAAATGAGCTATAATATTAAAGTCTGGAATCGGTGCGGGGTACGCTCCCTGGCAGGAATACTCCGCAAAGCACCGTTCCGGTACAATGGGTAACAGGAAGTACGATAAAGGAGTGTGTTTTCAATGGCAAATTATCTTGCAATGAATCGTGAGGAACTCACGGCTGAAAAGGCAGCGCTCGAAGCTGAGTACAAAAAATTTCAGGCCAAGGGCCTCAAGCTGAACATGGCCCGCGGCAAGCCCGGCCCTCATCAGATGGACCTGGCCATGGACCTGCTGAAGATGAACGACTACACCACCGATGCCGGCACCGATGCCCGCAACTATGGTGAGCTGGAAGGCCTGCAGGAAGCCCGCGTGCTGTTTGCCGATGTGTTCGGTGTGCAGCCCGGTGAGGTGTTCGTGGGCGGCAACTCCAGCCTGCAGCTGATGTATAACCTGATCAACATCGGGTATGTGTTCGGCTTCCCGGAGTCGCCCTGCCCCTGGTCTCAGGTGGAAAAGCGCAAGTTCCTCTGCCCGGTGCCCGGCTACGACCGTCACTTTGCCATTACCGAGGAGTTTGGCTTTGAGCTGATCAGCGTGCCCATGACCCCCAACGGCCCGGATATGGACATGGTGGAAAAGCTGGTGGCTGAGGATGACACCATCAAGGGCATTTGGTGTGTGCCGCAGTATTCCAACCCCGATGGCTACACCTACAGCGATGAGACCATTGAGCGCTTTGCAAAAATGAAAACGGCTGCCCCCGATTTTAAGATCTTCTGGGATGAGGCCTACATCGTCCATCACCTGACCGATGAGATCATCGAGACCCCCGTGCTGCTGAACGAGAGCAAGAAGTATGGCAACGAGGACCGTGTGTTCATGTTCACCTCCACCAGCAAGATCACCTTCCCGGGTGCCGGTGTCTCTGCCATTGCCTGCAGCGAGAACAGCATGAAGTATATGTGCAAGCGCTTCTCGGTAATGATCATCAGCTACGACAAGATGAACCAGCTGCGCCATGTGCGCTTCCTGAAGAATAAAGAAGGTGTGCTGGCCCACATGGCAAAGCACCGCCGCCGCCTGGTGCCCTGCTTTGACGCAGTCAAGACGGCCTTCAAGAACAACCTGACCCCCTGCGGTGACATTGCCCACTGGACCAACCCCAAGGGCGGCTACTTCATCAGCCTGTACGTGATGCCCGGCTGCGCCAAGCGCGTGGCAGGCCTGTGCAAGGATGCCGGCCTGACCCTGACCGGTGCCGGTTCCGCTTACCCCTACCACAAGGACCCCGAGGATTCGCACCTGCGCATTGCGCCCACGTACCCCAGCCTGGACGAAGTGGAAACTGCATCCGAGCTGCTGTGCGTCTGCGTGCGCCTGGCTGTAGTGGAAAAGCTGCTGGCTGAAAAAGAGTAAATTCTGAGTTTTTATCTCCTCTGTGCGGTCCTGCGGGGCCGTCAGGGGAGTTTTGTCGCAGGAAGGCCGGCATGACGGCTGACTTGTGAGAAATGAAACCGCCTGTATGCGGTTCTTAACACAAAACGGGCTGCGGGCTGTGAGCCGCAGCTTTTGGAGGTTCCCTGATTTTATGAAAACAAAAGGCAAAGCATGGCAACTGGTCGTTACCGTATTGCTCATCCTTGCGTTTGCATACACCGCCTTTTTTGGTGTATCCGCAAAGTATGGCGATGTAACTACCACCTACATCAAGGGCGCAAAGGATATCCGCTTTGGTGTGGATATCAAGGGCGGCGTCAACGTCACCTTTGTGCCCTCGGATGATTACGATGCAACCGAAGAGCAGCTGGAGGCGGCACAGCTCGTAATCGAGAACCGCCTGGTCGCATTGAATGTGACCGACTATGAACTGTACGTGGATTCCAGCTCCGACAGCCTGATCCTGGAGTTTCCGTGGCAGTCCGGCGAAACGGATTTTGACCCGGAGGCAGCCATTGAAGAGATCGGCACCACCGCTTACCTGACCTTCCGCGAGGGCAGCAGCGCCGATGGAGACCTGATCCTGGACGGCTCCATGATCGAGAGTGCAGCTGCCCAGTACGGCCCGGTGAGCAGCGGCGGCACTTCGGAATATTACGTATCCCTGAAGTTTACTGAAGAAGGTGCCAAGGCCTTTGGCGAGGCAACCACCAAGCTGGCCTCCTCCAACGGCACCATCAGCATCTGGCTGGATGATGAGAACGTCAGCACCGCAACGGTCAACACGGCCATTACGGACGGGCAGGCCATCATCACCAGCTCGGCAGCCAACCCCTTTACGCAGGATGCCGTGGTCAAAATGGCACGCCAGATCAACTCCGGCGCACTGCCTTTTGCCCTCAAGGTGGACAGTTACTCCACCGTCAGCCCCAGCCTGGGCGAAAACAGCCTGAGCGCCATGGTGCTGGCTGGCCTGATCGCCTTTGCGCTGATCGTGGTATTCATGACGGTTCTGTACCGCCTGCCGGGCTTCCTGGCCTGCATTGCGCTGGCCGGACAGGTGGCCGCAACCCTGGCCTTTGTTTCCGGCTACTTCCCGGTGTTTGAAAGCTTTACCCTGACCCTGCCCGGCATTGCCGGTATTATCCTGGCCATCGGCATGGGTGTGGATGCCAACGTTATCACTGCCGAGCGCATCAAGGAAGAACTGAAAAACGGCAAGTCGCTGGACGGCGCGCTCAAGAGCGGATTTGCCCGCGGCCTGACCCCCATCATTGACGGCAACGTGACCATCGTCATTGTGGCCATTGTGCTGATGGGTGCATTCGGCCCCTCGGACGGTTTGTTTGCCAAGGCACTGCACTTTGTGTTCTTTGCCTTTGGCCCCTCCACCGCCGGTACCATTTATGCCTTTGGCTATACGCTGCTTACCGGCGTGCTGCTGAACTTTGTGTTCGGCGTGTTTGCCACCCGTGTAATGATCCGCGGCGCAGCCTCCATCAAGGCTCTGCGCAACCCCTGGCTGTACGGCGCTGCCAAGCTGGGCAAGGACGAGACCGAGAAGAAGCAGATCAACTTCGTGGCTCTGCGCAAACGCTTTATGGCTTTTTCCGCCTGCCTGATGGCGGCCATTGTGCTGTGTGCCGTGGTGCTGGGCGTCCATCTGGATACCGAGTTTACCGGCGGTGCCATGATCACCCTGCGCTATGAAAACAGCTTTGACCTGGCTGCCGTGCAGAAAACGGCTTCCACGGCGCTGGGCAACAACGGGCTGACCCTGCAGACCGGCGAGAATGTCGCCACCGGGGATCAGACCCTGAAGATCTCCATGCCCGGCACCGAGACCGTGACCACCGATCAGGTGCAGTCGCTGCTGGACTCCCTGAACGAGACCTATCCGGACAATGATTTTGCACAGCTGTCCCTGAGCAATGTCAGCGCCGCCATGGGCACCAAGTTCCTGCAGAAGAGCCTGGTTGCTGTGGTGTTTGCACTGGTGCTGATCCTGCTGTACATTGCCCTGCGCTTCAAGAACAGCGGCGGCCTGACCGGCGGCATGATGGCCGTGCTGGCACTGGTCAATGACCTGATGGTGGTGTTTGGCACCTTTGTGCTGCTGCGCAGCCCGCTGGACGGCAACTTTATTGCTGCCATGCTCACCATTCTGGGCTATTCCATCAACGATACCGTGGTTGTGTACGACCGTATCCGTGAGAACCGCACCCTGATGGGCAAAAAAGTGCCCTTTGAGGATGTGGTGAACCGCTCGGTCAACCAGTCTGCACGCCGCACCCTGATCACCACCATTACCACGGTGATGGCCCTGGGCGTGATGTGCATTGTGGCAAAGCTCTACGGCCTGGACAGCATCTTTACCTTTGCCTTCCCGCTGATGATGGGTATGATCAGCGGCGTGTACACCTCGCTGTGCATTTCCACTTCCGCCTGGATGCTGTGGAGTGAGCGGAAGCCCAAGAGCAAGGCCAACAAGTAAATTCCCGGAAAATTTCAGGAGGAACAGAACATGAAGTGTCCCTATTGCGGTGCGGAAGAATCCAAGGTGATCGACTCCCGCCCCACCGAAGACAGCGAGCGCATCCGCCGCCGCCGTGAATGCCTGAGCTGCCATATGCGTTTTACAACGTATGAGATCGTGGAAACTGTTCCGCTTGTGGTCATTAAAAAGGACAGCTCCCGGGAACCGTTTGACCGGCAGAAGCTGCTCAACGCCATGCTGCGCGCCTGCGCCAAGCGTCCGGTGAGCTATGAGGCCATTGATCGTGCAGTAACCAGCATTGAGCAGACTCTGCTCAGCTCCTACGACCGGGAGATCCCCAGTGTGCGCATTGGCGAACTGACCATGCAGGAACTGAAAAAGATTGATGAAGTGGCTTATGTCCGCTTTGCATCTGTCTACCGCCAGTTTGCCGATGTGGAAAGCTTTTTCAACGAGCTGAAAAAGCTGATGGGCGACCGGAAGGACGACCAGTGATTGGCTGATTTTGCAGCGTGCCGCTTCTCTGCGCAGGCAGGGAGGCGGCATTTTTTGCGTCAGATCAGCCGCTGGGAAAGCCATTCCAGGGTTTCCACCTGCACCTGCGCGCGGCGCAGTTCCCCGAAGGCTTCTTCCGGGGCATTCTGTTCCAGGTGGCTGTCAGCGGCCCGCAGGGCGGCTTCCAGCTCTGTAAAATCCGCTGTGCGCAGCAGGTGGTTCATCCGCTCCCGCATGGAGTCGCATCGCTCGGCTCCGGCAGCCAGCGCCTGCCGCGCGGTGCGGGCATCTCCCGCACGGATGGCGTCCACGGCAATGTCCAGCTCTGCCGAGATGCTTCTGGCAAACTGCTGTACCTGATAGCTGCTGTAAAAGGATACCCCCAGCAAAACCGCCACGATTATAAGGCAGGCATAGATCCGCTTCATTGCTGTGCTCCTTTCCGGGAGCACGCTTTGGAGCGGCTCTCTTTTTTCAGCAGAAAATAGTCCTCGGTCTCGTTGCCGATCAGAAGCAGAATTTCCGATATCAGCAGGGTATTGGCCAGGGCAGTGCGTTCCAGCCAGGCACGGTCTTTGCCGCACCAGCGAAGGTTGTCGTCCAGCACCTGGCCGTCCAGCACAAAGGGGATGGTGGCGTTTACCTGCTGGGTGCGCAGCTGCAGGTCTGCAAGCCGGGCCGGTTCCTTTTCTGGCCGCAGTGCCACCGAGAGGGTGCCGTTTGTTTCAATAACGGCATAGGAGACTTCCCGCGGGTCAAATACATTTTTTCCGCGCAGCGCTTCCATCAGGTCGGCGGTGGTTAGGCGCAGCATCCGCAGGGCGTCCTGGTCGATCTGCCCGTCCTGAATGACGGTTTTGGGCCGTCCGGAGAGAAAATTGAAAAAGCGCTGGCTGCGGAAGCTCAGCACCGACCCCAGCAGTTCCAGCGCGGCAATGAGAAACAGCGGGATCAGACTGGCCGTGACCGGAACATCTTCCGATTCAATGGAAATGGATGCCAGATTGGAGATGAGGATGGTGGAGACCAGCTCTTCGGGCTGCAGCTCCCCCAGCTGGCGTTTGCCCATTAGCCGCATGGAAAACAGCACACACAGGTA
>CAVIXY010000086.1:0-9118 GCA_963646665.1 Bacteroides sp. CAG:545 | reverse complement strand
TGGAAACCTAATTATTCAATTTTCAACCAGTGTCCAGAAAACTGGGTACATATCACTGTGGTCTGCCGGGATTTGTATTTTCACAGAAGGGCGCAATTGCAGGCTGCATCTTTCGCGGCAGGACGGTGGGGAGTTTCCACAGCGAATGATCCGAGGGTGGGACCCTGTTGCCGCAGGCAATAGGGCGGGAGCTGGAAGCCCCGAAAGTTCGCGTGGAAAGCTCCCCGCTGGCCTGCCGCTGTCACACGATCTTTTTCCCATCCAGCACAGCTTCGGTCAACGTGTCGCCGTCATACACCAGCTTGAGGGAAAACCAGGGCCGGTTCTCGTTCAGCAGGCGGAAGAAAATTTTGTCGCCCTCCCAGATGGGCAGTTCTGTCACCTTGTCTTTGGGCACCCATTCCAGCACGCCCTCTCTGCAGGCATCACCCTGCACCATCTCGCCCTGCCAGGCATCGGCGGTGTACAGGTGGATGAACTCGGTCATATTGCCCAGAATAAAGGTCAGCAGGCCCCGGGCGCGGTAGTGGGTCAGGGCCAGGCCGGTTTCTTCCCGCACTTCCCGCAGCAGGCAGTCCTCCGGGCTTTCAAACCGCTCAAATTTGCCGCCCACACCCACCCATTTGTCGTGGTTGTAGTCGTCCTGCTTTTTCACGCGGTGCAGCATCAAATAGGCATCGTCCCGTTCCAGGTAGCACAGCGTAGTGCTGAAAATGGGGTACTCCGGGTTCAAGAATGCTCCTAAGTTCATGGGTTTCTCCTTTTCAACTGTTTTTTAACCCTCTCAGGCGCTGACGCGCCAGCTCCCCCGAAGGGGGAGCTTCTTCACTTCTTCCGGTTCGCACAAAGAAAGCTCCCCCTTTCGGGGGAGCTGGCATCGCGCAGCGATGACTGAGAGGGTCAAGCCTTCCGGCTTGCTCTGCCCTTGCCCGCATTGTTCAGCTTGCGTACCAGATCGTTCTGGTGTTTGCGCTGGCTGGGCGTGGGCTGCGGTTCCTTGGCTTCCTCGGCGCGGCGGCCGGTCTGGGCAGCGGCCGGGTCAATGCGCACCAGATCCCATTCCTGGTTGCCGCCGGCCACATAGGTCCAGATCTGGGCCTGGGCACCGTTTGCGGTGTTCATGGCCACCAGGTCAATGTATTTGTCGGCCAGCACGTTGCGGATGCGGGTATGGCCATTGCGGGTGGGTTCCAGCGTCCAGCACTGGCTCCAGCCGTTGGTGCGGCTCCACTGGTGCAGCCAGGTGCCTTCCACCACGCCGCCCAGGGCCAGGTCGATCATCTTGCCGGTAAAACGGTTCTGGATGCGCCAGCGCCCGCCGCCTGCGTCCACAAACTGCCACTGCTGCCACGGATGGCCCGCATAGCTCCACAGCTGGATAGCGGCGCCGTTCTCCGTATTGAAGTCCTTTACTTCCAGCACCTTTCCGTTCGGGGCCTTGATGATGTAAAATTCATTTTCCAGTATAACCACCTGAGATGCCTTCGCCATAGAGCACGACTCCTTTCCTACTTGGTAGCCCTATTATAACGTATCCGCCGCCTTGCAACAAGGATGGTTTTCCATAATCTTTTTTCGTTTTTTTGTGCATTTCGCTTTGTTTTTCGAGAGATTCTCTCCTTGTGCAACAAGAGCGTTTCCCGCACAGGCCACTTTGCACTCCGGGGCGTCTTGTGGTACAATAAAGATACTCCCGCAAGCCGGACTACATTGTAAAAGTATAAGTTAGGAGCACTATGAAACCCGATTACAAACTGGTTGCCAAAGCCAAGTACATCCACACCACCGCCGACCTTGCCAGCGAGATCTGGCACGAGGTCTACAAGCGCTATTACCCGGCCAAACAGCTGGATGCCCTGGTGGACCAGCTGCAGAGCGCCGATGCCATTGAAGAGGACATCGACAACGATGTGAACTATTTTCTCATCGTGCTGGGCGGTAAAAACATCGGCTATTTTGCCTGGAAGATGGAGAACACCGCCCTGCACCTGATGCACCTGTATCTCCTGCCGGAATACCGCGGCAAGGCCCTTGGCCGGGACATTGTGCTGTCCTGCGAGCGGCTGGCCCGGGGCGAGGGCAAAGGCCGTGTGTGGTGCACCGTGCACGCCAAAGCCCTGCCCGTGCAGCAGTTCTTCAAGGGCCTGCGCTACCGCAGCCTGAAGGCTGCCGAGCCGGAAGAGGGCGGCATTCCCCGCAATGAGCTGGTGTTTGAGCACACGCTGTAAGCCGCAGCCCTTTTGCACAAAAGCATTGCAATTTCTCCCATTTTGTACTACACTGGTGTAGTGTAATAAAGCGGCTGCTGCAGGCAGCCCGAACAAAAAGGAGAACGCCCATGGCAAAGGATCATCCGACCGGAAAATCCGGCCTGTACCAGGCATTTCTGCAGCTCAAGACCCCGGAGGAGTGCTACCGTTTTTTGCAGGACGTGTGCAGCTACTCGGAGCTGAGTGCAATGGAGCAGCGCTACAACATTGCCGAAATGCTGGCCGATAAGCGCATTTACACCGAGATCATGGACAAAACCGGCGCTTCCAGCGCCATCATCAGCCGGGTCAGCCGGGTGCTGAGCGCAGACGACAGCGTGCTGCGCGCTCTGCTGGAAGCCGAAAAGCCCGCCCAGTCCTGACCGTTTCCGTTACGCCGTGCCGCGTGCCGCCCGGGCCATTGCCCGCTTTTGCGGTGCGCGGCACTCTTGTTTTATCAGGAGGTTTGATTGAAATGAGCAAAGCCGTTGTGTTTTTTGCCGAAGGCACCGAAGAGTGCGAGGCCCTGCTGGTGGTAGACCTGCTGCGCCGCGCCAAGGTAGAAGTGATCGTGGCCAGCGCTTCCGGCAGCCGCGAGATCGTGAGCAGCCATAAGGTGCATCTCACCGCAGATGCACTGGCGGAAGAGGTGGATTATTCGGACGTGGACCTGGTGGTGCTGCCCGGCGGCATCCCCGGCACGCCGAACCTGGCCGCCAACCATACCGTCACCGACACCTGCGTGTCCTTTGCAAAGAGCGGCAAAAAGGTAGCCGCCATCTGCGCTGCCCCCAGCGTGCTGGCCTCGCTGGGCCTGCTGGAAGGCAAAAACGCCACCGCTCACGCCGGCTTCCAGGACAAGCTGGCCGGTGCCCATGTGCTGGACACAGAGGTGGTGGTAGACGGGAACATCACCACCAGCTACGGCCTGGGCGGTGCCATTCCCTTTGCGCTGGAACTGGTGCGCCAGCTGGCCGGGCAGGCCGAAGCGGACCGCATCCAGGCCGCCATTGCCTACCGGCACTGAGGGGAGGGCAGCACCATGCGTTTTGTTACCTGCCGCACCCCGGACGGCGTAGAAGAGCCTGCCGTGCTCTCTGCCGATGGCACCGCCGTTACCCCCCTGCGCTGGCTGGGCCTGCCCTGCGACACCCTGGCCGAGGCCATTCCCCAGCTGACCCCCGCCGTGCGGGCCGGGCTGGCGCTGACCCTTTCCGCCATTCCGTCCGTACCGCTGGACGCCGTGGAGCTGCAAAGCCCCATTCCCTGCCCGGCGCAGGATGTGATCTGCCTGGGCATCAACTACATGGCCCACTCGGACGAAGCCGAAAAATATTCCGCCGATGCCTTTGCCACCCAGCACCAGGACGCCATCTATTTCTCCAAGCGGGTCACCCGCGCGGTGCCGGACGGCGGCTGCATCCAGGCCCACACCGACCTGGTGCAGAAGCTGGACTACGAGTGCGAACTGGCCGTGGTGCTGGGCCGCGATGCCAAAGACGTGCCCGCCGGGCAGACCAAAGACTACGTGTTCGGCTACACCATTCTGAACGATGTTTCCGCCCGGGATGTGCAGACCGCCCACAAGCAGTGGTACTTCGGCAAGAGCCTGGACGGTTTTACCCCCATCGGTCCCTGCATTGTAACGGCAGACGAATTTGACACCTATCCGCCCAGGCTGGCCATCCGCAGCTTTGTCAACGGCGAAAAGCGACAGGACTCCAACACCGGCCTGCAGATCTTTGACATTGACCACGTGATCCACGAGCTTTCCCAGGGCATGACCCTGAAGGCCGGCACCCTCATTGCCACCGGCACCCCGGCAGGCGTGGGCATGGGCATGGACCCGCCGCAGTTCCTGCACCCGGGTGACGTGGTGCGCTGCGAAATTGAGGGCATTGGCAGCCTGACCAACCCTGTGCAGGGGTAAGGCTTTGGCGCTTTTCCCAATTTTGTGCCCGCATTTCCGGCCAAGTGCATAAATCGTATCTCCCGCACTGCTTTTTGGCGGGAAGTATGGTATACTGGAGGGCAGAAAAACGGACGGCATCCAGCCGTAAAAAGAGGTAATTGATCATGAAGGAATTTGCATTCGGCATCGACCTGGGCGGCACCACCGCCAAAGTCGGCCTGTTCACCACCTCCGGCACCCTGGTGGAAAAGTGGGAGATCCCCACCGACACTTCCAATGCCGGGGAACACATTCTGGCCAACCTGGCCGCAGCCATCCTGCAGAAGATGCAGGAAAAGGGCCTTTCCGCCGCGCAGGTGGAAGGCGTGGGCGTGGGTGTGCCCGGCCCTGTGCTGGACTCCAGCATCGTGCCCATCGTCTGCGCAAACCTGGGCGGCTGGGGCAATCGCAACGTGTCCATTGAGCTGAGCGAGCTGCTGGGCGGCATCCGCGTGTTGGTGGGCAACGATGCCAACGTGGCAGCCCTGGGCGAGATTTGGATGGGCATTGCCAAAGGCTGCCGCAGTGCTGTCATGGTCACGCTGGGCACCGGCGTGGGCGGCGGCGTCATCGTCAACGGCAAGGTGATTGATGGCTCCCACGGTGCCGGCGGCGAGATCGGCCACATCACCGTGAACCCCCGCGAGACCGCCACCTGCGGCTGCGGCAAGCACGGCTGCCTGGAGCAGTACTCCAGTGCCACCGGCGTGGTGCGCTGCATGAAGAAGCTGCTGGACGAGAACCCGGACACCCCCTGCACCCTGCGCGGCACCGCATTTGAGGCCAAGGACGTGTTTGACGCGGCCCGCAGCGGCGATGCCCTGGCCGCCCGCGAAGTGGACGAGATGGCTGCCACCCTGGGCATGGCTCTGGCCAACATTGCTGCCACCACCGACCCCGAAATGTTCATGATCGGCGGCGGCGTGGCCCGCGCCGGTGCGGTCCTGTTCGACCCGCTGGTGCGCCACTACAAGGAGTTCGCCTTCAAGTCCTGCCGCGAGACCCCCATCGTGGCCGCTACCTTGGGCAACGATGCCGGCATTTACGGTGCCGTGCGCCTGGTGGTGGGTGCATAAGCTTTTCCGCATACACAGAAAAAAGGCACTGCCAATGGCAGTGCCTTTTTTCTGTGTTTTCTGCTCAGGTTTGGGAGTCCGCCGTGCGGTAGATGCCAAAGCTGTTGTCCGGCGCGGGCATCTCCACGCGGGAAGCCCGGTCGTTCACCGCCCACATCATCACGCCCATGGCCGCCAACACCCCCAGGATGATGAGCCATTTGACAAAATTCGGAAGTTTGTTCATTGCAGTTCCTTTTTGTGCTTATTCCGGGCGGCACAGGGCGCGGGCACGGGCCAGCAGGGCCGCTGCGTCCTCCGCCGAAAGCTGCCGGACCCACGCCCCGCGTGCAGCCGCACCTTCCCCGGTGTTTCCGGCCTCGGCAAAGCCCGCCTGGTCCGAGTCGGTGCGGTCATGCCAGGGAGAGAAGCCCTCCGGCGAAATGTGCGCGCCAAGGCGGCTGTCCAGCACGGTGGTCTTGCCGGTGGGGCGCCAGGGGCGGCCCAGGAACACGGTGCCTGCCGGGCAGTTGTCGGACACAAAGTCGCAGTCCCAGAACACCAGGCCCAGCCCATCGGCCGCGCCGGAAGGCGCCGTGACGTAGCTGCGGTCCAGGCCGTTGTTCACGGTGCGGATGGTGCACTGCTCAAACAGGGCGTCCGCGCCGCCGTAGATGAAGTCGATGTCTCCGGCGATCTCGCAGTGCTGATAATACTGCGCCGTCAGGCGGCGGGGTGCCAGCCAGCGCGGGCCAAGAAAGCCGTCCTTCTCGCGCTCCTTTTCGGGCAGCGGGGCGCAGAACAGGGTGTCCTGGTTGCCCAGCAGCCGCACGTTGCGGAACACGGCATGGTCGCTGTCCACGTAGGCTGCCACGGCCTGGCCCACCTTGGCCCCGGGGCCGGCATCGTTTTCAATGGTCAGGTTTTCCACCCGCACCCGCTCGCCGCTGAAAAACGCCGTATAGCTGCGGAAGGTGTGGTAAATGCGTCCGTCCGGATGCGGGATCTTTCCGCCATCGCCCCACACCAGCTTTGTCTCTTCCACGCCTGCGCCGATCAAGGCAATGTCCTTTTTCTCGCAGACCAGCTTTTCCCGGTAAATACCCGCACCAATGCGGATCTCTGCGGGGCAGTTGTAGGGCACGGCCAGTACGGCCTCCGAAATGGTGGTAAAATGGCCGCTGCCATCCTGTGCTACATTGATGGTAAGCATTGTTGACCTCCTGATCTCCCGTTCCGTCTCAGCGGACCCGGGCTGCGGGCTGCAGGGTGCAAAGGCCCGCTGCCGCCCGATGCTTTGTATCCATCTAAGTATAACCTCCCCCTTCCCGAATTGCAACTGTTTTGGCCGCCCTCAGCCGCATTTTTCCAGCCGCAGCACCGCCGCCGTAATGTCGTCCGGGCGGCCGGTTTTCCGGGCGCGGATGCGGGCCGTTTCCACCAGCGTCTGGGCAATTTTTTCCGGCGGCTCTTCCGCCGCAGCCGAAAGTTCCAGCTGCTTTGCCACCCAGCCGGCCCCGTCCACCAGCAGCCCGTCCGACACCAGCACCGCATAGTCTCCGGCGGCCAGATGCACCACCCGGCTCTGGCCGTTCACTCCGCCCAGAATGCCCACCGGCAGGCTGGCTTCTCCCACAGCCCGCGCCCGCCCGCCGTGCACGAGAAAGCCCGGGGCCGCCCCGGCTTTGAACAGCCGCGCCGTGCCGGTGTACAGATCCACGCTGATCAGATCCAGCGTGGCACCGCTTTCTTCCTCACTTTTCAGGGCCAGGGCCACATTCACCAGCCGGGCCGCCAGCTCCGCCGGAAAGCCCGCCTTCAGCAGCCGGGCCGTCAGCTCGGCGGCCAGGCTGCCGTCCACTGCAGCAGGCCGCCCGGTGCCCATGCCGTCACACAGGATCATCTGGGCCGCCGCCGGGCTGCAGAACTGCTGCACCGCATCGCCGCACACCTCGCCCTGCGCAGCGGCCGCCGCCATGCCGAACACCGCCCGCAGCACCGGCTTTTCGCAGAACAGCAGGGTGGTCAGCCCTTTGCAGGAGAGTACCTGCGGCACTTCCAGGGTGCGGCGGCAGATGCGCCCCACCTCCTGTGCCAGCGCCGCCAGTTCCTGCGGGGCAAACCGGGTGCGCGGCAGGGTGACTGCCGCATGGGTGCGGCCCAGGTCGTCCAGGGTCACGGCGCACTCCTGCGGCGGAGACCCCAGCGAGGTGAAAAAGGCTGCCACCCGGCCGGATTTGTAGGGTTCCGGGTCTCCCGGGCGGCTCAGCTGCTCGCACAGCACCCCCAGGGCCTGGGCCACCGCGCTGTACTGCTCGGTCAGGGCGGTGCGCATGGCTTCGGAGTGTACCCGCGCTTCCTTGCGGCTGCGGTACAGCGCAAACGAGCGGCTTGCCGCTGCGCACAGAGCCGCCGGGTGGATGCAGCGTCCCAGCTGCCCGGGCAGCTGAGAGGTTTCCACGCTGCCGTTCTGTTCCAGCAGCGGACGCAGTGCCTCCATGCCCTCCAGCGTGGCGGCATATTCCTGCTTCCAGCAGGCCTCCCGCCGCCCGCAGTTGAAGCACAGGCTGTCGTGGGTGTTGTCGATCACCCAGCGGAAACTCTCGCACCGGTGGGGCAGCGCCGCATACACCTCATTCACCGTGTCCGCCAGCGAGGTCAGGCTCTGGGCCACTGCTTCCAGCCGGGTGGCCGCCGCTGCCGTCTGCGGGCGCTCGGCGGCCGGCGCGCTGCCCTCTTCGGCCCGGTCCGGCGTCAGCCACGCCCCGGGCAGGCAGAGTACCCCCACAGTGCCAAGCCCCATGCTGAGCAGGGCCGAAAACGCTGCCCCGGGCGGCTGCACGCAGAGCACCCCGGCCAGACAGCCGCCTGCGTAGGCAGCCGCTGCTTCCACCCGGCGGCCCGGGGCCAGCACCGCCGCGCACGCGGTGCCGCAGGCAAGGCCTGCTGCGGCCAGAGCCTGAGCCGGGTCGGCGGCGCACAGCGCGGCTCCCAGTACGCCGCTGCCCGCCAGCGCCGCCAGCGGCTGTCCTTTGCAGCACAGCGCCAGCTCCAATGCCGCACACATGGCCGCACCCGGCAGCACCGGCCCCCACGTTATGCTGCCCAGAGCCGCTGCCCCGGCAGCCCCCGCCAGCAGCATCCCGAAGCCTGGCCGTTCCGGGGCGAAGCGCCGCAGTGCCGCCCCGATGCCTGCCGCCAGCAGGGCATCTGCCGTGCAGAACAGCACCAGCTCCCACCCGCCCGGGCGGCCAAAGGCCAGGCAGCAGGCCATGCCCACCAGGGTGCCGCAGCCTGCCAGCACAGCCGGGGCCGCTTTGCGGGGCCAGACCCAGCGGGCCGCCACCGCAGCCCCCAGCCCGCACAGCAGGCAGACACTGCGCAGTGAAAGCGCCCCGAACCCGTGCAGCAGAACGCCCAGCGCAGCCCCGGCGGCACACACGGCAAAGCAGTCCTCGCCAAAGCCCAGGGCAAACCCCAGGCCAAAGGGCATCAGCTCCCCGTACAGCACCGCCCAGCCGCCGGCAAAGCCCACCGCCATAGCGGCCAGCCTGCGCGCTGCCGGGCGCAGTGCCGCCCGCGATGCCAGCGGCGGCAGCCGCAGCCCGTGCCCCTGCATTTTTACGATCTCCATCCGCTCTGTCATACAAACTCCCCGCTTTCCGGCGGGGCGTCTGTGTTCTGTTCCCCGCGCGTTCTGCATACACTGTAGCGCGGAGGTGCGGCATTTTTTGCCGCGGTGCAGCGAACTGCCCCAAACCCGCCCAAAGACGCAAAAAAGCCCTGCGGCATCCAAAATACTGAACCGCCCCAGAAATAGTAGACATGCACAAAAAGAGCCCTATGTAGGGTGACTCTCAACA
>CAVIXY010000085.1:0-9249 GCA_963646665.1 Bacteroides sp. CAG:545 | reverse complement strand
GCGAAAAACTTGTTGAACAGCTCCTGAAAGCTCATGGCGATTTCCCCTATAACTTTCGATTTGTTGAGCTGAGTATACCATACTTTCCAGTGAAAAAACAGGCTGATATAGCACAAAAGGCAGGATACCACCGCCACGATGATACCCTGCCTTTGTGCCAAAACAAAAATCCCAAGCCGATTGGCAGCTTCCCCGGTAGACATTCCTTGCGGTTGATCCCCGCGCACTAAACAATAGTCCACCGGACTGTTGTTTGCCCCGCCTGCGGCGTGGCCGTGCTGTTCGAGTCCCCAATTCTCCACCAAAACAAAAAATCCCAAGCCGATTGGCTTGGGATTTTTATGGTGGAGAATTAGGGACTCGAACCCCAGACCCCCTGCGTGTGATGCAGGTGCTCTAACCAGCTGAGCTAATCCTCCGAACTGTGCGCTCCGAATTGGAACGTGATTATTATAGCACGGCATCCGAAGAATTGCAAGCCCTAATTTCAAAAAATTTCAAATCTTTTCCCGGCGGCTTCCCGGTTGCTCTCGGGGGCAAAATCGTGTATACTGGTACTAGACCATTCCGGTTCGGAAAAGAGGTTTGAAAAATGTTGACACTCCGTGGGATCATTACCATTGTGGTTCTGGCGGCACTGTTTGCGCTGGCCGTTGTCTGGATTGCCAAAAACGGCGGCTGGAAAGGCGAGGGCTGCGGCGGCAACTGCGCTTCCTGCCACAGCCGCTGCGAAAACCCGGACGAACAGAAAAAGCACTGACCCCTTCTCCCCGTGCAGCCGTTCTGCGGCCCTGCACGGGGATTTTTTAAAATGCACCCCGCTGGGCAGCATAAATGGCTACTGTGCTCAGCAGATCCTGCTGGGCCTTTTGATAGGTGCTGCGGCTGATGTTCAGCGCTTCCAGCACCTCGTCCTCGGTGCGGTTCTGAAAATAACGCAGCCGCAGCAGCTCGGCCCGCAGCGGGTCGGTCTGCTCGTAATACGCCACACCCTGTTCAATGGCCTGCTGCCACTTTTTATTTACCGGAGCGCGTGCCCACTGCCGCATACCGTACCGGCGCAGGGCCTGCTTGGTAAGGGTCCGCTGTTCGTTCGTCATTGTACACTCTCCTTTCTCCCATCGGGCGGCCGGCATGAAGCTCCAGCCAGTTTTCCTTTTCAAAAAAGCAGGCGTCCCGCTCCACCATGCTCAGCCCCAGCATGGCCGAAAGCTTTTCCGCTTCGTCCAGTTTGAACTGCGTTTCGCCCAGCAGCTTCTGCCGCAGGGCGCTGGAGCTGATGCCCAGCATCTGTGCCACGAACTGCAGTTTGTAGCCCCGGCAGCGGATATATTCTTCGATCAGTTTCGTATTTGCCACGGTCCTCACTCCTTTGCGTTTCCGTGCTCCACAATCTTTGGTTGTAGTATAGCCGCAAGTTGATTCTGTGTCAACTGTTTTTCGCAATTCGCTGGAAAAAAGTTGATTTTCAGGCAGTTTTCTGCTATACTTTTCTGAGACAAGTTTTCTTTATTCCACAACCATCTGTTTTATGGAGGCATCTTATGTCGGAGCTTTCCACCCGCGTCCGCCTGCGCCGCGAAGCACTCGGCCTTTCGCAGGAGGAGCTTGCACAGCGCATGGGCTACCGCTCCAAATCCTCGATCACCAAACTGGAAAAAGGGATCAACGATCTCCCCCAGGCCCGGCTCGAAGAGCTGGCCCAGGCGCTGGAAACCACCCCGGCGTATCTGCTGGGGCTGGATGCCCCCTGCCCGCCGCCGGGCTTTGAACCGCTGCCCGCCATGACCATGGTGCCGCTGGTGGGTTCCATTGCCTGCGGCAGCCCCATTACCGCCGAGCAGAACATTGAATGCTACATTGGGGTGCCCGCTGCCTGGCACGCCGATTTTGCCCTGACCTGCCACGGCGACAGCATGGCCCCCACCATCTGCGATGGCGACATTGTGTGCATCCGCAGCCAGCCGGAGGTGGAGCAGGGGCAGATCGCGGCGGTGCGCATTGGAGAGGAAGCCACCCTCAAGCATTTCCACCGCCAGGGCGATACCGTAATGCTGCTGGCCGACAACGCGGCCGTCTGCCCGCCCATGATCTACTCCGGCCCGCAGCTGGAAGAGATCCAGATCGAGGGCAAGGCGGTGGGCTTCTGCCGCGGCCTATAACCGATAAAAACAACCACTGACAGAACGAGGAAGTTTATCATGCAGGCACCCGAAGAAATGACCCTGAAGGTCATTGCCCACATCCACACCGCGTTTCCCACCAAATTCGGCATTCCGCGCCAGAGCGGCTTGGTGGACGAACTGCGGGGCGAGGTGATCTTTACCCCCGAATACCGCAGCGCCGATGCCGTGCGCGGGCTGGAAGATTTCAGCCACATCTGGCTGGTGTGGCAGTTTTCTGCCGCCGTGCGGGACACCTGGTCCCCCACCGTGCGTCCGCCCCGGCTGGGCGGCAACACCCGCATGGGCGTGTTTGCCACCCGCTCGCCCTTCCGTCCCAATCCGCTGGGGCTGTCCAGCGTGCGGCTGGAGGGCATTGAGCAGCGCCCCGGCCTTGGCCCGGTGCTGCTTGTGCGCGGGGCCGACCTGATGGACGGCACCCCCATTTACGACATCAAGCCCTACATTCCCTACGCGGACTGCCACCCGGACGCCGCCCAGGGCTTTACCGGCCAGACCCAGCGCCACACGCTGGAAGTGGTCTGCCCGCCGGAACTGCTGGCCCCGGTGCCCGAGCCGGACCGCGCCGCCCTGCTGGGGGTGCTGGCCAACGACCCCCGCCCCTCTTACCAGCACGACCCCGCCCGGGTCTACGGCATGGAGTTTGGCGGCGTGGAAGTGCATTTTACCGTGGACGGCACAGTGCTTACCGTTGCCGATATCACCCACCGTTAAAAGGAGCTGCCCATGGAGCTGCGGAACATCAACACCTTTTTGCACATTGCCGAGCTGCGCAGTTTTTCCCGCACGGCACGGCAGCTGGGCTACTCCCAGTCGGCGGTGTCCTCCCAGATCGCGCAGCTGGAAGCCGAGCTGGGTGCCCCGCTGTTTGACCGGGTGGGCAAAACTGTGCGTCTGACCGATGCCGGCCAGACCTTTCTGGGTTATGCCCGCACTCTGCTGGTAACGGCACAGCAGGCACAGGCCGCCCTGCAGCCCACCCGGCAGATCAGCGGTTCGCTGCGCATTGCCCTGGCCGACTCGGTGTGCAGCACCTTTCTGCCGGGGCTGCTGCAGCGCTACCATGCCCGCTGCCCGCAGGTGCAGCTGGTGCTCTGCACCGCCACGGCGGACGGAATGCTGCAGATGCTGTCGGCCAATCAGATCGACCTGGCCTACACGCTGGACCAACCCCTTTTGCAGCCCAGCCTGGTGCGGGCCGCCGATGTACCGGAGCCGGTGTGCTTTCTGGCCCCGCCGGGCCATCCCCTGGCCGGGCAGGAGACCGTCTCGCTGGAAGAGCTAACCCGGCAGGAGTTTCTGCTCACCGAGCGCGGCATGAGCTACCGCGATGCGCTGGATCAGTGCCTGGCTGCCCACGGGCTGACCATCCACCCTTATCTGGAGCTGGGCAGTGCCGCACTGCTGTGCCAGATGGTGGAGCAGGGCATGGGGCTTTCCTTCCTGCCGGAGTACATTGCCCGCACGGCTCTGGCCGCCGGCCGCTGTGCCCGCCTGAATGTGCCGGACTGCACCGTAGAGATGCACCGCCAGCTGTTCTACCACCGGGACAAGTGGCTGACCCCGCAGATGAAAGTCTTTATTGAGCTGGTACGGCAGAGCGCCCCGGCTGCACCCCAGGAGGAACACTCATAACCAAACCAAAAACCGCCGCACGGTCCGGGGCTGTTCCCCTGCCGTGCGGCGGTTCTGTTTTTGTATCTTATTTATGGTCTGCGGCTCAGCCCTTCATGGGCACAAAGCCCACCAGGTCTTTGACCACTTCGCCGCCGATGATCAGCCCTGCCACCGAGGGCACAAAGGCGTTGGAGCCGGGCACCGACCGGCGGATGGTGCACTTGCGCTGGGTGCCCGGAGGGCAGATGCAGTGGTACTTGCAGCTGATGGAATCGTCCTCAATGGGGGTCATGGCAGGCTCCTTGGAGTAGACCACCTTCAGGTGCTTGATCTTGCGCTTGCGGCACTCGGTGCGCATGACCTTGGCCAGCGGGCAGACGGAAGTCTTGTAGATATCGGTCACCTCAAAACGGGTGGGGTCCATCTTGTTGCCCGCGCCCATGGAGCAGATGATGGGCACACCGGCTTCCTTGCACTTCATCACCAGGGCCAGCTTGCCGGTCACCGTGTCAATGGCATCCACCACGTAATCGAACTGCGAAAAATCGAACTGATCCTGCGTTTCCGGCGTGAAGAAGGTCTTGTAGGTAGTCACCTGAATGTTGGGGTCGATGTCGTGCACACGCTCCTCGGCCACGTCCACCTTGTATTTGCCCACCGTCTTGCGGGTGGCAATGATCTGGCGGTTCAGGTTGGTCAGGCAGATGCGGTCATCGTCAATCAGGTCCAGTGCACCCACACCGCTGCGGGCCAGGGCTTCCACAGTATAGCCGCCCACGCCGCCGATGCCGAACACCGCCACGCGGGAATTGTGCAGTTTGGTCATAGCGTCCGCGCCCAGCAGCAGCTGCGTGCGGGAATATTGGTCTTGCATGTTGTTTCTCCTTACTTTTCCACTCTCGTAATGGTGCCGCCGCCCAGCACCACATCGCCCTGATACAGCACGGCTGCCTGGCCGGGCGTGGGGGCGCGCTGGGGCTGATCAAATTCCAGCCGGAAGCCGTTTTCCGCCGGGTAGACCGTGGCGGCCTGTTCGGCCTGGTGGTAGCGGGTGCGGGCGGTGACCCGCAGCGGCCCGGTCAGTTCCGGAATGGCGATCCAGTTCACATCTTCCGCATACACAATGCGGTCGAACAGGTTTTCCTCCGGGCCGACCGTGACGGTGTTGGCCTGCATGTCCTTGCCGCAGACGTACACCGGAGCGCCCAGTGCCAGCCCCAGACCCTTGCGCTGGCCCAGTGTGTAGCGCACGGCGCCGTTGTGGGTGCCCACCACCTTGCCGCTGCCGTCCAGAAAATCGCCGGCAGGGTAGTGCTTGCCGGTAAAGTCCTCCATGAAGCGGGCATAGTCGCCGTCCGGCACAAAGCAGATGTCCTGGCTGTCGTGCTTGCGGGCATTGACGAACTTGTGCTGCTCGGCGATCTCACGCACTTCGGTTTTGTGCAGCGCCCCCAGCGGCAGCCGCACATGGGCCAGCTGCTCCTGGGTAAGGTTGTACAGCACATAGCTCTGATCCTTGCCCTCGTCCAGCCCCTTTTTGAGCAGCCAGCGGCCGGTAGCCGGGTCCTGTTCCACCCGGGCGTAGTGGCCGGTGACCACATATGCCATGCCGTGTGCTTCGGCCCAGTCCAGCAGGTGGCGGAACTTCATGTATTTGTTGCAGTCGATGCAGGGGTTCGGCGTGCCGCCGGCCTCGTACACCCGCACAAATTTTTCAATGATCTGCTCCCGGAAGTCGGCGGTAAAATCCAGCACTTCGTAGGGGATATCCAGGGCAAAGGCCACCTCGGCGGCGTCCTCGATGTCCTTTTCCGAGCAGCAGGTGTGAAAGCCGGACTGTCCCAGCGTTTCGTTGCGGGTCAGCCGCATGGTAATGCCGGTGCATTCGTACCCAGCCTGCTGCATCAGCCATGCCGCCACCGAGCTGTCCACGCCGCCGCTCATGGCGATCAGCGCGCGCTCCGGGCTTGCATTGGGGGTCTGTGTGGTCATAAAAAGCTCCTCTGTGCGATCAACACACTAAAACAGTAGTATAATAGTAACGCAGTTAAAACCGCTTGTCAAGACGCAGAAAATTCCCGCGCACGCTGCAAAAGCGCGGCCCGCTCGTTGGGCACTTCGTCCCGGATCACCGCATCCAGCAAAGCTTCCAGCACCCGGCGCAGGCCCGGCCCGGCCGGGATGCCCGCCGCCATCAGGTCGCGGCCATTCACAGCCAGCTGGCTCACCCGGCAGCACACGCCGTCCGCTTCCAGTTGTTCGGCCAATTCTGCCTGTGCAGCAAAATCAGCCGAACGTTCCGGTTCCAGCGCTGCACCCAGCGCTGCCAGCCGCTGCACGATGCGCAGGTCATAGCGGCCCAGCAGACGCCGAATACGAATCGTAAGGTCGGGTGTACCGGGAGCTTTCTCCTCGGACAGCCCGGGACCCAAGTCCCGCCCCAACGCTTCGCGCCGGGGCCCCACCTCCCGGAAGTCCTCGGAGAAACTCCCGGCACACCCTCCGGTCTCCATTGACAGCATCGAACCGCCCGGAACCTTTCCCGGAAGCACAGCAGGTGTTTCTCCGAAGACCGTCCGCTGGGGTGGGACCCTGTTGCCCGCAGGGCAATAGGGCGGGCGATGGAATGGCCCGATTCGTGTCTGAGGAGAAAACTCCTGCTGGGCTTCCGCCTCTGCCTCCCGCACCAGCACCGCCGTCTCCTCGATGCAGGCATTGGAGCAGCGCAGGCGCTTGAGAGCCGCGCGGGTGCCGTCCTCGCCAAGGCTCAGCAGCAGTGCCGCCAGCCGCACCGGCAGGTTTTCGGCCCCTGGGGGGCAGGCATCCACCACCGGCTTTGCCGCTTCCAGTGCCTGCGGCGTCAGCTGGGGCAGAATGGCCTGCAGCACCGCCGGTTCCAGATAAGCCCCCGGGGCCGGAGCTGCCAGCAGCTTGCACAGCTCCTCGGCAATGCGCTCGGCCGAAACGCAGTCCAAGTGCGGGGCCAGCACCCGGGCCGCCGCTGCCGTGGCCGGGTCGAGTGCAAAACTGAACCGTGCTGCAAACCGGTACAGCCGCAGAATGCGCAAAGCGTCCTCTTCAAAGCGGTGCTGCGGCTGGCCCACTGCCCGCACAAGACGGGCCTGCAGGTCTGCCTGCCCGCCAAAGGGGTCGATCAAGCCTTCCTCCGCGCTGTATGCCATGGCGTTGATGGTAAAATCCCGCCGGGCCAGATCTGCCCGCACGTCCGGCACAAAGTGCACTTCGTCCGGATGACGGCCATCGCTGTAGGCCCCTTCGGTGCGGAAGGTGGTGGTTTCGTACAAATTTCCGCCGTATTTTATAGTCACAGTGCCATGCTGCAGCCCGGTGGGAATGCAGTTCTGCGGGCCGAACAGCTCCAAGACCTGCTGCGGCAGGGCACTGGTGCACAGGTCCCAGTCGTGGGGGGCCAGCCCCAGCAGATTGTCGCGAACACAGCCGCCCACGGCATAGGCCGCATGGCCCGCCTCGTGCAGGGTGCGCAGCAGGGCGGCGGCTCCTGCGTCCAACGCAATGCCGCTCATGGCTGCACCTCCTCGTACTGCAGGGTGATGCGCTTGCCGTCAAACCCGCATTCCGCCGCCGGGAAAAAGCTTTGCGCCAACGGCAGGTATTCTTCCGGGTCGGTGATCATGGGGGAATAGTGGGTCAGCCACAGGCGGCGCGCCCCGGCCCGGCCAGCCAGCGCGGCGCTCTGCCCAAAGGTGCTGTGCCCCCACTGCTTTGCCTGCGCTTCCTGCTCCGGCAGGGCATAGGTGGCATCGCACACCAGCAGATCTGCCCCCTGGGCCGCCTGTTCCAGCCCGGGGCAGGGGGCCGTGTCGCCCGAAAAGACAAACCGCAGCCCCCGGCGCGGAGCACCCAGCACCTGTTCCGGGGTGATCACCGCATCGCCCGCCTGCACGCATTCGCCGCGCTGCAGCAGCTTCCACTGCTGCACCGGCACCCCCAGCGCCCGGGCCTTTTCCGGCAGGAACCGGCCAGCCCGGGGCAGATCCAGCCGGTAGCCCACGCTGGGCACCCGGTGGCGGGTGGCAAAGGGGGTCAGCCGGGCACCGGCCGGCCAGCCCGGGGCCAGGGTTTCCAGCAGCAGCGGCCCGTCCGCCTGCTGCAGATGCACCGGATAGGGCAGCGGCCCGGTCAGCGCCCGCAGGGCCGCCCACACCTCGCCCAGCCCTTTGGGGCCAAGCAGGGTGAGGGGCTTTGTGCGCTCCTGGCAGCCCAGCGTCTGCAAAAGGCCCGGCAGACCAAAAATGTGGTCGCCGTGGTAATGGGTCAGGCAGATGGCGTCCGCCCGCATCAGATTGACCCCGGCGCGGCGGGCAGCGGCCTGGGTGCCCTCGCCGCAGTCCAGCAGAATGCTGTGGCCGCCGCATTCCGCACAGGCCGCGCTCAGGGCGCGGTCCGGCAGGGGCATGGTGGCCGCCGTGCCCAGTAAGGTGATCGTCAGCATAAAAACTCCTTTGGATGAATGGTTCCCCTCTATCTTACCACAGCGGCCCCGCCTGCACAATCGTTTCTGCCGCTGCATAGGATGGGCAAATGCAAAAAAGGAGGCGGGCAGATGCGGCGCAGACCCGGCAGTTTTTCGGTTTCCCGGCCCCGCAGGGGGCGCTGGCTGCGGCGGCTGGCACTGGCCGCCGCCGTGCTGGCCCTTTTGTTTCTGCTGTACGGCTGCGCCGTGCAGCGCATGGTGTACTCTGCCCGGGGAACCATGATCTTTCTTCCGGCACTGTCCGGACGCTAAAAAAGGGGGCCGGGAGTTTTTCCGAATCTTATCCAACAGCAAAAGAGGGACGACTACAGTCGTCCCTCTTTTGCTGGCTTTCTCAATAGTTGATCTTTTTCAGCTCAAAATAGCTCTGGGGGTGTGCGCACACCGGGCACTTGAGCGGTGCCGACTTGCCAATGTAGGTGTAGCCGCAGTTCCGGCACTGCCAGACCTGCTGTTCTTCCCGGGCAAACACCTTCTGATTTTTCAGGTTTTCGGCCAGGGCACGGTAACGCTCCTCGTGCTCCTTTTCAATCTGTGCCACCATGGTAAACAGGGCCGCGATCTGCGGGAAGCCCTCTTCCTTGGCCTCTTTGGCCATGCGGGGGTACATCTCGGTCCACTCATCGTGCTCGCCGCCGGCTGCCATGTCCAGGCAGGTCAGCGTATCGGGAATGGCCCCGCCGCACAGCAGCTTGAACCATATCTTTGCGTGCTCCTTCTCGTTGCCGGCGGTCTCTTCAAAGATGGCGGCCAGCTGCTCGTAGCCTTCCTTCTTGGCCATGCTGGCAAAGTAGGTGTACTTGTTGCGGGCCTGGCTTTCTCCTGCAAAGGCCTCCCACAGGTTTTTCTCGGTCTTGGTACCCTTCAGCTCCATTGTGTTCTCCTCGTATTATATAAGAGTAGTATTTATAGACCGCTCTCCAGCGGTATGCT
>CAVIXY010000084.1:0-9324 GCA_963646665.1 Bacteroides sp. CAG:545 | reverse complement strand
TCGGCGGCATTCTGCTGGGCTACATCTGGCAGATCCTGCTCAACGGCGTGCTGGCCAACCTGGAAAAGCCCCTGCTGGCGCTGGACGCCAAGGCCGGTTTTGTCGGCCTGGTTATCTTGATGTGCTGGCAGCAGATCGGCTACATGATGATCATTTACGTGGCCGGTCTGCAGAGTGTGCCCGGCGACCTGATCGAAGCCGCCAAAATTGACGGTGCCAACGACCGCGAGATCCTGTTCAAGATCAAGATCCCCATGGTCATGCCCAGTGTGACCATCTGCACCTTCCTCACCCTAACCAACAGCTTCAAGCTGTTCGATCAGAACGTGGCCCTGACCGCCGGTGAGCCTGCCAACGCCAGTGAAATGCTGGCCCTGAACATCTACAACACCTTCTATGGCCGCTCCGGTGCCCAGTGGAAGGGCATTGGCCAGGCCAAGGCCGTGGTGTTCTTCCTGATCGTGGTGGTCATCTCGCTCATCCAGCTCCACTTTACCCGCTCCAAGGAGGTGCAGCAGTAATGCCGAAAGAAAAAAGAATGTGGGATAACATCCTCACAGTCATCATGTCCGTGCTGTGCCTGCTGTGGGTCTACCCCATTGTGCTGATCTTCCTGAACAGCCTGAAAAAAGAGGGCACCTTTACCACGTCCACCGTGTTCCAGCTGCCCACCAAAGAGACCTTTGCCGGGCTTGAAAACTACATCTACGGCGTGACCAAGATGGGCTTTCTGTCCAGCCTGGGCTACAGCCTGGTAATCACCATCACCAGTGTGGTGCTGATCCTGCTGTGCTGCTCCATGACCGGCTGGTACCTCACCCGCGTGAACAACAAGCTGAGCAAGTTCATGAACCTGCTGATTGTGTTCTCCATGGTGGTTCCCTTCCAGATGGTCATGTTCACCCTGTCCAAAACCGCCGACAACCTCAAGCTGAACACCCCCTGGAACATCTGCATCATCTACCTGGGCTTCGGCGCAGGCCTGGCCGTGTTCATGTTTACCGGCTTTATGAAGAGCGTGCCCATCGAAATTGAGGAAGCCGCCATGATCGACGGCTGCAACCCCATCCAGATCTTCTTCAAGATCGTGTTTCCCATCCTCAAGCCCACCATGATCTCCACCGCCATCCTCGAAACCATGTGGGTGTGGAACGACTACCTGCTGCCCACCCTGGTGCTGGACATCAAGAAGTACCGCACCATCCCCATGGCCATCCAGTATTTCCGCGGCGGCTATGGCCGTGTGGAGCTGGCTCCCATGATGGCCTGCATCATCATTGCCATCATCCCCATCATCATCCTGTACGTGACCTGCCAGAAGTACATCATCGAGGGTGTGGTCGCCGGTGCAGTCAAGGGCTAAGGAGGTGCGCACCATGCGTGCAAGCGGCATTCTGATGCCCGTGTTCAGCCTGCCGGGGCCTTTTGGCATCGGCACACTGGGCAAAGAGGCATTTGCCTTTGTGGATTTCCTGGCCGAAGCAAAGCAAACCTATTGGCAGATCCTGCCCATCGGCCCCACCGGCTACGGGGACAGCCCGTATCAGAGTTTTTCGGCCTTTGCCGGCAACCCCTATTTCATCGACCTGCAGCTGCTGGCAGATGCCGGGCTGCTTACGGCAGACGAAGTGCCCGCCGCAAAGCCTGTGTCCGGCATTGACTACGGTGCGCTGTACAGTGAGCGCCCCGTGGTGCTGCAAAAGGCCGCCGACCGGCTGCTGGCTGCTCCCTCCCCTGCCTACGAAGCCTTCTGCCATGCACAGAGCTTCTGGCTGGAGGACTACGCCCTGTTCATGGCAGTGAAAGCCCAGCAGGGGCAGGCAGGCCTGGCCGACTGGCCGGACGCCCTGCGCTGCCGCCAGCCGGAAGCCATTGCTGCCGCCAAGGAGCAGCTGGCCGGGCAGATCGCCTACTACAAGGCAGTGCAGTTCTTCTTCTACACCCAGTGGAACGCCCTGAAAGCCTACGCCAACGGCAAGGGCGTGCAGCTGGTGGGCGACATTCCCATCTACGTCAGCCCGGATTCCAGTGACCTATGGACCCACCCGGAACTGTTCCAGACCGATAGTGCCATGCACCTGACCCAGGTGGCCGGATGCCCGCCGGATGCCTTTGCGGCAGACGGCCAGCTGTGGGGCAACCCGCTGTATGACTGGCCTGCCCACAAAGCCACCGGCTTTGCTTGGTGGAAGGGCCGCATGAAGCACGCCACATCCATTTACGATGTGGTGCGCATCGACCACTTCCGGGGCTTTGAGAGCTACTACTCCATCCCCGCCGGGAATAAGACCGCTGCCGGCGGCCACTGGGAAAAAGGCCCGGACCGCGACTTCATCCACGCCATGCACGAGGCCCTGGGCGCAGGCGGCATCATTGCCGAGGATCTGGGCTACCTGACCCCGGAGGTCAAGGCCATGCTGGCGGAGAGCGGCTACCCGGGCATGAAGATCATGCAGTTTGCCTTTGACAGCCGCGAATCCGGCAACTACCTGCCCCACACCTACCCCCGCAACAGCGTGGTGTATACCGGAACCCACGACAACGTGACCACCGAGGGCTGGCGCACCAACGCCAGCGCCGAAGATGTGGCCTATGCCTGCCGTTACCTGCGCTGCAAACCGGAGGACCTGACCGAAGCCATGATTTGTGCCTGCCTGGCCAGTGTGTCGGATATGGCGATCATCCCGCTGGCGGACTGGTTGCACCTGGGCAGCGAGGCCCGCATCAACACCCCCAGCACGCAGGGGGCCAATTGGCAGTGGCGTCTGTCCGCCCCCCTGCCGGAAGGCCTTGCCGGGCACATTGCCCAACTCACTGCGCTGTACGAGCGCACCCCGCAGTAATCTCCCCTGCTTCCCTTCACCGGGAAGCGTCAAGTCCCATGTCCGCACCGCCAAGGTGCCGGACATGGGACTTTTTTGCACTGGGAGCAGTGCACTTTGATTGGGGCACACAGGCAGCAAAACAACTCGGTTCTCTCCTATAGGGTTGTTCTTTCTCCGGCAAGTATGTTATACTTAACTCAGCAAAACCTTATCACATGCTGCAATGGGAGGCGAACCAAATGAAATCCGACGAAAGCAAAGCGTTTATCCGGTGGTGTATTCTTGGTGCGGTGGGCGGCGTCTTGATGGCTGCCGGTGACTGGCTGCTCGGGTGCATTCCTCTTCAGGCCACGGACACCGGAATGTTCAACCGCGCCTATTATCTGTCCGGCTCCTACGGATTGTGGAGACCGGTCCTGATCGTTGGACTGGGAGCCATTGGAAGTTTTCTCTACTACTTTATGGTCAAAGCCCTGAATGCGGATATTGACGCAGCATACCGGAAAACCAAAACCGTCCAGTCCCTGTGCGGAATTTTTACCGTTGCAGTTGCTCTGGCGATCCACACCTGGTCGGCCACGCTGGCATGGTTTACCACCTACCTGGGGCCGCGCATCGGGGCAGAGGCTGCCATTGCAGCGGTTACCGCCTACCAGGACGACCTGCTGTATGCCATTCTCCCCATGTATCTGCCAATGGTGCTGGTGATCGGGATCCACTTTGTGATGCTGCTTGCCGGAAAAACCCGTTATCCCCGGTGGATGCTCGTTTTTCACCCGGTTTTCTGGAACATTCTGCTTGTCGTCATTCCGGATATTGCCCAGGCCATGCAAATGCCTGCAGCCACCTGGATGGCCGTTATGAGCCAGAGCAGCACGAACAGCTCCATTGTGATCTGGTGCATCGCGGCCGCCGTTTACGAAAAAAAGCACCTGCAAAAAGAATGATCTCCGGCCGAATAGCGCTGCCGGAAAAAGGCAGCACGGGCAGAGCCGCAGAAGGCTCTGCTGCTGTGATCTGACTACGACATTTTTTCGCCGGGGCAGACAGGGGTGTGCAGGGCTGGTTTGGCGATGCAGCGCCGTTTTGCAGTGTCATTGTCACAGTTCGTTCACAAATGTATCATGATTTTAGCGCCGAACTCTCTTGTTATTTTTATACAGATATGCTATAATTCAGGTAATATAAAATCTGCCTTTGTGCGGATTCACGAGCGAAAGGAGTTTTTCCACAATGGATCATACATATCAGACCACCATGCTGATGCCCGCTTCCTATGCGGTTCTCTCCGAAGAAGAAATGACCTATGTTGAAGGTGGTGCCTTCTCGGTCAACATTGACATGCAGACGGTCATGTTCTACGCTGCCAACTTTGCGATAAACAGCCTGTACGTGCTGGGCCGCGGTGCCTTCCAGCAGACGGTGACCATGTTCCAGAACGGTTTTGCCGATGGCATGAGCGCTATTGGCATTGCAGACCACTTCTGGAACAGCCTGAACGGCTGGAGCAAGGCTGCTACCGTGGGCCTAGGCGCTCTGGGCGGCTACTACGTGTACACCCAGGTAGTGAGCATTGTGCGTTCCATCAAGAACCTGGTGGAGGCCCTGCGCCCGAATCAGAGCACCGATTCCTCTGCAGATACCGCTGCAGCCGACCCCACGGCACAGGCCACTGCTGCCCTGACAGCTGCTTGACCGGGTTTTGACCTCTGTTCCCTGACCTGATCCAGAAAGGAGTGTTCTTTCGTGAAAAAGCTTCAGATGCCGGCTTCTTATGCCCTGCTTACGGAAGACGAGCAGCGCACCACTTCCGGCGGTGGTGAGTTCAAGGATGCCTTGAGCAACTTTTTTGACAATCTCCACCTGAGCGATTTCTTCCTGGGCGGCGGATTGATCTCCTTCTCCATCACGTTTGTGCCGGTGCTGCTGTTCAAGGCAGTGCGCACCGGTGTCTCCTTTGCCTTCAGCCTGTACGACCAGCTTTCCAATCTGCTGGGCTTCCACGATGAGACCGCAGAACAGGTACAGCAGCTGGCACAGGAGCAAAAAGAGATTCTTGCTTCGCAGACTACTTCCACCCGCTCCATGTTCTGAACGGAAACAAAACCCACCTGCACGGAAATGCAGGTGGGTTTTGTGTTTTGTTTCGGATGTTGTTTTGGCTCAGACCACCCGCACGGCACCCTGCTCCCGCAGGCGCAGCACATAGCAGCTGCCCGGGCCAAATACCTGCTCAATGGCACTGCGGTAGCGCGCCAGCAGCGGGTGCGGCACATAGGCCTGAATGGTACCCGCAAAACCGCCGCCCTGCATCCGCCAAGCACCCCGGCTCCCCTGCAGGATGCTCTGGCTCAGTGCCAGCGCCACCGAAAGCCCCTGATGGCGGCTGTCGGCAGGGCAGTACACATTCTGGCACAGGGCAAAACTGGCACGGCCACTCTCTTTTACAAGGGCTGCAAAATCAGCAAAACGCCGATCCCTCAGGGCATCCCGCTGGGCCAGAGTGCGGGCATTCTCCGAAAAATAGTGGATGGCCCGCAGCACGGCGCGATCACCGCAGCGCGCCCGCAGGCGCGGCAGCATCGCCCAGAAGTCGGCTTCCCGCACCTGCCCCAGCACCGTGTGCCCAAGGGCTGCAGCCACAGCCTCCATCTCCTGCCGGATGGCTGCAAATTCCCCGGTCAGTTCACTGTGACTGTCGCGGGTGTCGGTCACACACAGAGCCATACCTTCCGGCAGCAACCCGTCTGCATGGATGTTCTCCACCTGCGGGGCCGCCGGGTCAGCAAAATCGGCAAAGATCACACCACCCACAGCACTGGTCAACTGGTCCAGCAGACCGCTGGGCTTTCCAAAATAGGTATTTTCAGCGTACTGGCAGATTCTTGCCAGCGCAGGCGGCTCCAGGCCGCAGGCATATTCGCCGTTCCACACCGCAGCCATGCCCATTTCAAAGGCGGCTGAGCTGGACAGCCCGCTGCCCCGCAGCACATCACTGGCGGTGTAGGCGTCAAACCCGCCAATGGTTTTGCCTGCCGCGCGAAAGCCCTCGGCAATGCCGCGGATCAGGCTGGCCGAGTGGGTGCTCTCCCCTTCCTGTGGCTCAGCAGTGGCCAGGTCGATCACATCCAGCTTATTGAACCCGCGGGACTTGACCCTCACCCAGGCATCCGGATTGGGTGATGCCACCGCAATCAAATCCAGCGTTACCGCGGCCGCCAGACCATAGCCATGCTGGTGATCGGTGTGGTTGCCGCCCAGTTCCGCCCGCCCCGGGGCCGAGTAGATTCGCACCTGCCGCCCGGGGCCAAAGTAAAGCTCAAACTGTTCCAGCGCCGCACAATACCGGCTGCGCTGGCGCGCCAGTTCCTGCGGCGCACTGCCATACAATGCCGCCAAAGCATCGTCCCATGCTCCCTCTGCGATCTGCCGCCGAACCTGCGCGCTGGTTGCCATAGGCAATTCTCCTCCCCGAAAAAACGGATCCTGTTTTTGTAGGTTTGTTATGCCTATTGTAATGCATCCGGACACATTTTGCAATTTATACCCATGCAAAAACGCGAATTTTGTCGTCCAGCTCAAAGAATAAGATGTACTTTTGTTGAATTTGCAAAGGCATTTGTGGTATACTTGAGCTACAACGTGACAGAACGGAGGAACAGCAGCCATGGCAGACGTGTACAAACAGTCCTTCAAACAACAGAACTATACCAACAACATTGAGCTTTCCATTTTCAACTGCGGCATCGAGCGCTGTGCCCCGGCCCAGACCTGGGGCCCCGGCATCCGCGACCACTACCTGATCCATCTGGTGCTCTCGGGCAAGGGCGTGTTCGAGGTGAATGGCCGCACCTGGGAGGTCAGCGAAGGAGACCTGTTCTTTGCACGCCCCAGCCAGCTCATCCGTTATACGGCCGATGAGCAGCAGCCCTGGGAGTACAGCTGGGTGGGCTTCAACGGAGCCTGCGCCCACAAACTGGCGGCACAGCTGCCTTTTACGGACGATGCCCCCGTACATCACACCCAGGATATGAACACCATGCGCACCGCCCTGGCTAACATCTACTCCTCCCGCGGGCTGCAGGCCCCGGACGAGGCCGCCATGGTGGGCTATCTTTACCTGTTCATTGCTGCTTTGATGAAAGAGACCGTGGCTGCCCGCCCCCACACCACTTCTTCCTCCAGCCAGTACGTGTTCAACGCCATCAAGTACATCCAGTTCAACTATTCCCATGACATCTCCATTGATGACGTGGCCAAGAGTGTGGGCGTCTCCCGCAGCCACCTGTACCGGGTGTTCATGCTCAACGTGGGCAAAAGCCCCATTGATTACCTTACCGAATACCGCATCAACGAAGCCTGCAAGCTGCTGCGCGCCGGCAACCTGTCCATTGCAGAGGTTGCGGTATCGGTGGGCTTCTTCGACCAGTTCTACTTCTCGCGGGTATTCAAACGTGCCAAGGGCGTGCCCCCCAGCAAATATCTGGCGGCCCAGCCCGATGCCGATTCCGCCCAGCCGTAACGCCGCCAAAAAAGGAGACCAATCCCCATGCCCTTACAAAAAAATCAGACTTTGACTTTGTGTATCGAGCGCCTTTCCAGCGATGGTAGCGGCGTTGCCCACAGCCCGGAGGGCGAAACCGTGTTCATTCCGGGTGCCGCCCCCGGCGATGAGGCCCGCGTGCGCATCGTCAAGGACTGCAAACGCTATGCCTTCGGCGTTCTGGACGAGGTTCTTGTCCCCTCGCCGGACCGCATTCCGGTGGACTGCGCTGTGGCCGGCCCCTGCGGCGGGTGCAGCCTGCGGCATCTGGATTACGCAGCCGAGCTGCGCGCCAAACAGGAAAACGTTGCGGATGCCTTTGCCCGCATCGGCGGGCTGGAGGTGCCGGTGCTGCCCATTGTTCCTTCTCCGGAAGTGGATCGCTACCGCAACAAGGTGCAGTTCCCGGTGGGAGTGAACAAGGCCGGTGTACCTTGCATTGGTTTCTACGCCGGACGCACCCACCGCATCGTGCCCTGCCCGGACTGCCTCCTGCAGCCCGGCGTACTGAACGAGATCGGCAATGCGCTGTGCGCCTTTTTTGCCGAAAAGGACATCCGCCCCTACAGCGAAGAGACCGGCAAAGGCCTTGTGCGGCACATTTTTCTGCGCCGCGGCGCACACAGCGGGCAGATCATGGTGTGTCTGGTGTGCACCCGCCCGAAGCTCCCCCATGCGGAAGAGCTGTGTGCCCGCCTGCGGGCACAGTTCCCGGACATCTGTACGATTCTGCTGAATGTCAACACCAAAAATACCAATGTTATTCTGGGCACCGAGATTCATACCCTGTATGGTCCGGGGTACATTGAGGACACTCTCTGCGGTGTGCCGGTGCAGCTGGGGCCGCTGTCTTTCTATCAGGTCAACACTTTGGCCGCCGAGCGCCTGTACGGCATTGCGGCGGAATATGCCCAGCTGCAGCCCACCGACCTGTTACTGGACCTCTACTGCGGCATGGGCACCATCGGGCTTTCCATGGCGGAACGCTGCCGGGAACTGGTGGGTGTGGAGATCGTGCCGGAAGCCATTGAGAGCGCTAAAGCTAATGCCGCCCGCATGGGCGATGCCATTGCCGCCAAAAGCCGATTTTTCTGCGCCGATGCCGGCCAGGCCGCCACGCAGCTGGCCGCCGAGGGACTGCATCCGGATGTCGTCATGCTGGACCCGCCCCGCAAGGGCTGCGATGAAGCCACCCTTTCCGCTGTAGTGCGCATGGCTCCCCGCCGGGTGGTCTACGTCAGCTGCAACCCCTCCACCGCCGCCAGAGATGCCGCCTGGCTGGAGCAGAACGGGTACCATGCAGAAAAAGTGCAGCCTGTGGATTTGTTTCCAAGGACGAAGCATTGTGAAACGGTTGTCCTTCTTTCCAAGGGAGAAATCGACTCGAAAAAGGTGCGGGTGGAGTTCTCGTTGGAGAATATGGATATGTCCGGATTCCAGAAGAGTGCAACATATCCGCAGATCAAAGAGTATGTGCAGGAGCATAGCGGACTAAAGGTATCTTCCCTGTATATTTCTCAGGTGAAGCGGAAATGTGGGCTGGATGTTGGGCAAAACTATAACCTGTCCAAGAAAGAGGATGCCAAGCAGCCACAATGCCCGCCGGAGAAGGAAAAAGCAATCACGGAAGCATTGAAGTACTTCGGAATGATGTAGGATAACAAGAAAGCGAAGCAGCGCTGTAAATTGTGCTGCTTCGCTTTTTTGCTGTTTGGACTTATGCGCTTCGCCCCATGTCCACATGGCATCAAGATTGGGTTTTAGGCTTTTCAAGTCAAGACTGCTATTCGGTCATGCGTTTGCTGGAAAGAATAATTTCAAACGTCGTGTGTTCACTTGCCGATTCTACTCTGATCTCCCCGCCGTGCAGGTCAACGATTTTATTGACAATAGAGAGGCCGAGGCCGTTGCCGGCGGTGGCATGGGATTTGTCGCCCTGATAGAACCGGTCAAAGA
>CAVIXY010000083.1:0-9409 GCA_963646665.1 Bacteroides sp. CAG:545 | reverse complement strand
TGAAGGACACCTACGATATGGTCATTGCCCAGCAGAAGGACGGCATCTGCATGGACTACGGCTACCTCAAGACCTCTTCCCTGCACTACTCCGCAGCCTTTGAGAACCAGCAGTGCGCAATGGTCAACATGGGCAGCTGGTTCATCGCTACCCTGGAGACTTACATGAAGGATGCCGACACCAAGTTCAACTGGGGCATTGCAAAGTATCCGCACCCCGCCGGTGCACCTGCCGGTTCCACCCTGGGCACCGTGACCAGCCTGGCCATCAACGTTGATTCTCCCAAGGCAGATGCTGCCGCCGACTTCATCAACTGGTGTGTTTCCGAAGAGGGCGCACAGGCCATTGCCAAGACCGGCACCTTCCCCGCCTGCGGTTCTTCCGAGACCAGCGACATCATCAAGAGCAGCGAAGGCTTCCCCGAGGATGACGCATCCGTGGAAGCTCTGACCACCAGCAACGTTTACCTGGAAATGCCTTACACCCAGTATGCATCCGACATCGAGACCATTCTGAACGCCGAGCACGATGCCATCATGACCATGAGCGAGACCGTGGACGAAGGCATCCAGAACATGAACGATCAGGTTCCCGCCGTGCTGGGCTGATCCCTGAACGGATTTCTCCTCCCATTTCTTCATCATTTTTCTCTCCCTCAACGGAGGTCCGTTGAAAGCTTTGCCCGAGCGGGGCGGGCTGCACACTGCCCGCCCCGCTCTCTTTTTGCAGATCCATCCACCGCTTGTCTTGGAAAGGAGGCCTCTTTATGGCGAGTCCCACTGCGGCAGCGCAAAAAGCTCCCCGTAAAGTACTCAAAAAATCCACCCGCGATTCTCTGATCGCCTATTCCTTCATTGCCCCCAACTTCATCGGCTTCTGCGTGTTCACGCTGGTGCCCATGGTGTTTGCCATTGCCCTGGCCTTCTGCTCCTGGGACGGCCGCCACGCCATCCAGTTCATCGGGCTGGACAACTTCATCAAGCTGTTCACCACCGATAAGATCTTCCAGGCCGCTCTGAAAAACACCATCGTCTATGTCATTGGCACCGTGCCGCTGACGCTGGTGTGCAGCCTGGCCATGGCCGTGCTGCTGAATCAGAACGTCAAGCTGCGCAACTTCTTCCGCACCGTGGCGTTCTTCCCCTACGTTGCTTCGCTGGTGGCTGTGGCTGCCGTGTGGAACATGATCTTCAACCCGGCCATGGGCCCTATCAACATGCTGCTGAACCAGGTGTTCCATGTGGCAGTGGAGGACCTGCCCCGCTGGGCCGCCGGCAAGGACACTGCCATGATCACGGTCATTCTGTTCAGCGTGTGGAAGAACATGGGCTATTACATGGTCATCTATCTGGCCGGCCTGCAGGGCTGCAACCCGGACCTGAACGAAGCCGCCGAGCTGGACGGTGCCAACCGCTGGCAGCAGTTCTGGCACATCACCCTGCCGCAGCTGCGCCCCACCACCTTCTTTGTGGTCATCATGCTGACCATTTCGGGCTTCAAGGTGTACGATCAGATGTACATGATCACCCAGGGCGGCCCCGGCACTGCCACCATGACCCTGGTGTACTACATTTACAACGTGGCCTTTGTGAACACCCCGAAATACGGCTATGCAAGTGCCATTTCCATGGTGCTGTTCGTGCTGGTGCTGATCGTAACGATCGTCCAGTTCCGCGGCTCCAAGGGTGAAAACTGAGAAAGGAGGAAGAAGTTATGTCTACCGCAGTCATCAAGGATCACGCTTCTCAGAAGCGCCGCAATTTCATCTCCAAGTTCCTGATCTATTTCTTCCTCATTGTGATCACAGCCTGTATGCTGCTGCCCTTTTTGTGGATGCTGTCCTCGTCCTTTAAACTGAACAAGGACGTGTTCGGCTTCCCCATCCAGTGGATCCCCAAAAATCCCCGCTGGCAGAACTACGTGGATATCTGGACCCAGATCCCGCTGCTCACCTTTGTGAAGAACACGGTCAAGATCACCATTGTGGTCACCCTGCTGCAGCTGTTCACCTCGTCCTTTGCCGCCTACGCCTTTGCCAAGATGCAGTTCAAGGGCAAGAACGCGCTGTTCCTGGGCTACATTGCCACCATTGCAGTGCCCTGGCAGGCCTACATGGTGCCCCAGTTCATGATGATGAGCTCCTGGCACCTGAACAACACCCATCTGGCCATTATGTGCCTGCAGGCGTTCAGCGCCTTTGGCGTGTTCCTGATGAAGCAGTTCTACGAGGGCGTGCCCAGCGAGCTGTGCGAAGCCGCCCGCATTGACGGCCTGAGCGAATACGGCATTTGGTGGCACATCATGCTGCCGCTGAGCCTGCCGGCTCTGTCCACCCTGACCATCTTCACCTTCGTGAACACCTGGAACGACTTCCTTGGCCCCCTGATCTACCTGACCAAGACCGAGCTCAAGACCATCCAGATCGGCCTGCGCATGTTCATCACCCAGTATTCTGCAGAATACGGCCTGATCATGGCAGCCTCCGTGGTGGCACTGATCCCCGTGCTGATCGTGTTCCTCTCCCTGCAGAAATACTTTGTGCAGGGCGTGGCTTCCACCGGCATCAAGGGCTAAACAAATCACCCGTAAGCGGGGTGTGGGAAAGACCCGCGCCCTGCTTTTTTATTTTGGAAAAATCATAGAGGGAATTTGTATGTTGTATCCACAACAAAACGAAGCACGCTTAAAACTGAGCCTGAACGGCATCTGGAACTTTCAGCTGGGCAGCGAGGATGCCGCCCAGTTCGACCCGGCACAGCCGCTGCCAGCCCCTCAGCCCCTGGCGGTGCCTGCCAGCTACAACGATCAGAACGATCAGACCACCGCCCTGCGCCGCCACTACGGCTGGGTCTGGTATCAGCGGGAGATCACCCTGCCCGCCTTCTGCACCGGGCAGCGGGTGGTGCTGCGGTTCGGGGCCGTCACCCACACGGCCAACGTCTGGCTGAACGGCACCCTGCTTGCGCACCACAAAGGCGGCTTTACCCCCTTTGAAGCGGATGTCACCAGTCTGCTGCAGCCCGGCAGCACCGCCCTGCTCACCGTGGCCTGCGACAACCGGGTAAACCACAGCACCCTGCCTGTGGGCAACGAAGAAGGTCAGCTGGCCTTCTTTGGCTCCGACAACGCAGGCATCCCCAGCGTGGAAGCCGCCAAACGCACCGCAGCAAAGCAGAACCGCCCGAATTTTGATTTCTTCAACTATGCGGGCATTCACCGCCCGGTGTGGCTGTACACCACCCCGAAAGCCTACATTGAAGATGTAACCGTAGTGCCCTGCACGGACGGCACGGTGCGGTACAGCATCCGCACCGTGGGCAATGCCCCGGTGTCCGTCACCGTACTGGATGCAGAAGGCCGTGCCGCGGCACAGGCCGAGGGAGCCGAAGGCACCCTGTTCATTCCGGACGTACAGTTGTGGGAGCCGGGGCACCCGTACCTTTACACCCTGCGCATTGCCTGCGGGGCCGACCGGTACGATCAGGCCTTCGGCGTGCGCAGCATTGAAGTAAAGGGCACACAGGTGCTGCTCAACGGCAAGCCGCTCTACTTCAAGGGCTTCTGCAAGCACGAGGACTTCACCGCCCATGGCCGGGGCTTTGACCCGGTTCTGAACGTGAAGGACGTGAACCTGCTTCACTGGGCCAACGCCAATGCCGTGCGCACCAGCCACTACCCCTATGCCGAGGAATTCTACGACCTGTGCGACCGGGAAGGCATTCTTGTCATGGATGAGACGCCTGCCGTAGGCATCGGCGGCGGGGCCGCAGTAAATCCTTACAAAGAATACCCGCTGGCGGAACACCACCGGCAGGTACTGGCAGAGATGATCCAGCGGGACAAAAACCACCCCTGCGTGGTGCTGTGGAGCCTGGGCAACGAGCCGGACCTGGAGCACTTCCCGCAGGACGCCTACGACTACTGGCACCCGCTGTATGAACTGGCCCACGAGCTGGACCCCCAGGGCCGCCCCGTGACGCTGGTGTGCTGCCAGAACGACTACACCAAAGACATCACCACCCGCACCATGGACATTGTGTGCATCAACCGGTACTACGGCTGGTACAATGTTTCCGGCGACCTGGACGCCGCCTGCTATGGCCTGAACCAGGAGCTGGACTTCTGGGAAGCCCAGCACAAACCCGTAATGATGAGCGAGTACGGCGCGGACACCGTGGCCGGGCTGCACACCGCCGGGGCTGAGATGTTCAGCGAGGAATTTCAGGTGGAGTTTTACCGCCGCCTGGATACCGAATTTGACAAGCGCCCCTGGTTTGTGGGAGAATTTGTCTGGAACTTTGCGGATTACGACACCGTGCAAGGTCCCATGCGGGTGGACGGCAACAAAAAGGGCCTGTTCACCCGGGACCGCCGCCCCAAGCTGGGGGCACATTTCCTGCGCGAAAGATGGAAGAACATTCCAACGTTTGGATTTAAGGAGTAATCAATATGAAAGTTTATCCCAACCACCCCATGACCGATGCCGAAGCCCGGCAGGCTCTGGCAGACGCCTGCCGGCAGGTGGAAACCAACCTGCCGCTGTACACCTGGCAGTGCCAGAACCATTCCAGCGTAAACGGCATCTACCCCGGCTGCGCCAACAACCAGTGGACCTGCGGCTTCTGGCCCGGCGAGATCTGGCTGGCCTATGAAGCCACCGGGGACGAAAAATTCAAGACCGCCGCCCTGATCCAGGTGGACAGCTTTGCGGACCGCATTGCCCGCAAGGTGGAAGTGGACCACCACGACATGGGCTTTCTGTACAGCCCCACCTGCGTGGCCGCGTGGAAGCTGGTGGGCAGCGAAAAAGGCAAGCACGCCGCCATTGCCGCCGCCGACCAGCTGCTGACCCGCTACCAGCCCAGCGGCAGGTTCCTGCAGGCCTGGGGCACCATGGATGACCCCGAAAATTACCGCTATATCATTGACTGTATGCTGAACGTGCCGCTGCTGTACTGGGCCAGCCAGGTAACCGGTGATGACCGCTACCGGGAGATCGCCGCTGCCCACACCGCCACCACCCTGGCCAACTCCTTCCGGCCGGACGGCAGCACCTACCACACCTTCTTCATGAACCCGGACGGCACCCCCAAGGGCGGCCGCACCTGCCAGGGCTACAAGGACGACAGCTTCTGGGCACGGGGCCAGGCCTGGGGTGTGTACGGCAGCGCCATCGGCTACACCTACACCCACGATGAAAAGTTCCTCGATGTGTTCCGCAAGGCACTGGACTTTTATCTGTCCCGCCTGCCGGAAGATCTGATCCCCTGCTGGGACATGATCTTTGCGCCGGAAAGCGGTGAGCCGCGGGATTCCTCCTCCGCCGCCATTGTGGCCTGCGGCCTGCTGGAAGCCGCCAAGTATGTGGGCACCGAGGAAGCGGAACAGTGGCGCACCCTGGCCCGGCAGATGCTGGGTTCTCTGGCCGCCAACTACACCGTGAAGCCCGGCACCCTTGGCTCCGGCCAGCTGCTGCATGGCACTTACAGCAAAAAAAGCCCCTACAACACCTGCACCCCGGAAGGCGTGGATGAATGCACCAGCTGGGGCGACTATTTCTACATGGAGGCGCTTACCCGCCTGACGAAAGATTGGGAGATGTACTGGTAATGAAACTGCAGACCAAAGCCGACTTTACCGCCCTGATGCACCAGTTTCTGGACCCGCTGAAACCGCACTACTCGGCCAGCGGTGCCCGGCTGCATCTGGGCGAAACGGGCGTGACCTACGATCAGAACGCCATTGAGCTGGAAGCCTTCAGCCGCCCGCTGTGGGCGCTGGTGCCCTTCTGGGTGGGCGGCGGCTCGGACCCGGAATTTGAGGACATTTACCGCCGCGGCCTTGCCGCCGGTTCCGACCCGGCCAGCCCCGACTACTGGGGCACCACCGGCGAATACGACCAGTGCTATGTGGAAATGGCCGCCATTGCCTGCGGCATTCTGACCGCCCCGGAAAAGGTGTGGGATCCGCTCACGGATACGGAAAAGCAGAACCTTGCCGCCTGGCTGGATCAGATCAACCACCACACCATTCCGGACTGCAACTGGCAGTTCTTCCGCATCCTGACCAATCTGGCCCTGAAAAGCGTGCACATGCCCTACAGCCCCGAACTGCTGGAGGACGGCCTTTGCAAGATCGACAGCTACTACAGCGGCGATGGCTGGTCCACGGACGGCGCTTCCGTGCAGAAGGACTACTACATTCCCTGGGCCATCCAGTATTACGGGCTGCTGTACTCCCGGTTTGCCGCCGACACCGACCCGCAGCGCGCAGCCCTCTACCGCAGCCGGGCCGAGCTGTTCAGCCAGCAGTTCGTCTACTGGTTTGATGCCAACGGCGCGGCTCTGCCCTTTGGCCGCAGCCTGACCTACCGCTTTGCGCAGAACTGCTTCTGGGCCGCCTGCATCTGGGCCGGGCTGGAGCCGCTGCCCCTGCCGGTGATGAAGGGCATCATCGTGCGCAACTTCCAGTGGTGGCTTTCGCAGAAAATGTTTGACCGGGACGGCATTCTGACCATCGGCTACTGCTACCCGCAGATGTACATGGCCGAGCGCTACAACGCCCCCGGCAGCCCCTACTGGGGCATGAAGAGCTTTTTGCTGCTGGCCCTGCCGGACGACCACCCCTTCTGGGCCGCCGAAGCCGCTCCCCTGCCCGCCCTGGACAGCCTCAAACCCATGCCCTACGCCAACATGCTGGTGCAGCGCCGGACAGGCCGGGTAACCGCCTACGCCGCCGGTGTCAACGAGGGCCACGGCCACGGCCAGTTCCCGGAAAAATACGCCAAGTTCGCCTACGACACCCGGTTCGGCTTCTGCGCTTCCCGCAGCCGGGAGGTGCTGTGCCAGGCGGCCCCCGACAGTATGCTGGCCTTTATCCTGGACGACAACGTGTTTGTGCGCAAGGTGAGCAAAACGTGGACCATTGAAAAAGGTGCCGTTGTGGCGCAGTGGTCGCCCTTCCCCGGCATTGAGGTGACCACCACCGTCACCCCCACCGCCAACGGCCACCGCCGCCGCCACGAAATTGACAGCGTTTACGACTGCGATGCCTACGACACCGGCTTTGCAGTGCCGAATTTTGCACCGGGCTATGCCGAGCATGTGGAAAACCACACCGCCGAAGCCCGCTGCAGCACCCTGCGCTGTGCCGTGACCGGCCCGGGTGAACCGGTGGTACTGGGCTGCGACCCCAACACCAGCCTGTACTTTACCAACGTGCACCTGCCCGCCGTGAAATATCACATTTCCGCCGGGCACACGGTGCTGGACACCGAGATCACAGACGAAGCCAACGCATAACAACAGGACCCGCCAAAGGCCCCCGGGCAAACTGCTCCGGGACCCCCGGCGGGTCCTGTTTTGCGTTGTTGTGTTGTTCCGGCTCAGATGTAATCCGAAATATAGGGGATCTTGTGGAACAGTACATCGTCCAGGCGTTCCACGGCTTCTTCCCGGCCCTCAATGCGTTCCAGTTCAAACAGGCGCTCGGCGGTCTTGTAGCCCAGCAGCAGGGTGGAAAGGGTGCCGATGCCCATTTTCAGGTGGTACTCGGCGGGCCGGTCGGTCAGTTCACAGCCGCCGTCCGCAAAACGGATGCAGAAGGTGCGGTTGTTCCAGGGCAGCAGCGTGTCCTCAATTTCCAGCTCAATGCACAGCTCTCCGCCGTCCGGGTCGCAGGGATAATCCTCCAGGAACCCGGCCACGTCCACAATGCGGCCCATGGCGTAGGGGCGGATGGTCTCCTTGATGTCGCCATCGTCCATTTCAAAGGCGATCGGCTCGCTGAAGTAGGTGTTGCCGTGCACCTCATCAATCATGGAGTCGTGGGCGTGAATGTACTCCCACAGGCCCTTCTGCGCCTCGCGGTTCAGGTAAATCATTTCCTTGATGTGCATGATGTCGTTCTTGATCAGGTACACCATGTAGCCGCAGGGCTTGTCCTTTACATTGTAATAGACGGCCACGTTGGTGTCGTCCTCGTCCCAGCGCCAGTATTCTTCCCAGGCCAGCGCGTTGCGGAACAGACAGCCATGGGTGATGGAGGCAAAATGGGAGTGCAGCTCGTGGAACTCGGTGTTGTCCCAGGCAACGCGGCGCACATAACCGGGGGCCGACACCTTGGTGGGGATCTGCCGGTCCTTGATGTTGTAGGAGATCTTGTTGGAAATGATCTCCCACCCCAGGTGATGGTACAGCGGGATGGAGTAGGGGTAGAGGACGGCAAAGCTCTTGCCCTCCTTGCGCATCTGGGTCAGGCCCTGGATCATCAGCCGCTTCATGATGCCGTTGCCGGTATACTCCGGGTAGGTGCACACACTGGTCACAAAGCCAATGTGATACACGGCATCGTAGATGTTCATTTTCAGCGGGTAGACCGCAAACTGGGAAACCAGGGTCTTGTCGTCAAAGCAGCCCAGCACGTCCGCGCGTTCCAGCACCGGGAACTTGGACTGCTTGATCTCATCGTCCTTCCAGCCGGTGGCGGTCAGCTCCTCTTCCGTGACCTGAAAGGTGTAGCGCAGCAGCGCATTGTACTGGTCCAGGTCATCGGTTTCCAGATAACGGTAAGTATAATCTTCGGCAGGATTCATGCAAAACTTCCTCTCTTCGATGGATAACAGGGGTGCCGAACAGCTTTATTATACACCCGGTGTAGAAGGACGGGCAAGCACCATTTTCACAAAATTGCACGGCAGCTGCTGCGGGAAATGCCGCATTTGCTGGAAAAAGCCCTTTGACGCCGGTTTTGCATTGCACCGGGTCACGGCCTGTGGTATACTGTTCCTGTTATGGAAAATTGCCGGTGCGGTGTGCCGGCCACAGCAATGAGGAAAAGGAACGAACGATGAAAATTGGATTTGACAACGACAAATATCTTGCGATGCAGTCTGAGCATATCCGCGAGCGCATCAAGAAGTTTGACAACAAGCTTTACCTGGAGTTTGGCGGCAAACTGTTTGATGACTACCACGCTTCCCGCGTGCTGCCCGGTTTTCAGCCCGACTCCAAACTGCAGATGCTGCTGCAGCTGAAAGACCAGGCCGAGATCGTTATCGTTATCAGCGCCGAGGACATTGAAAGCAGCAAGATCCGCGGCGATTACGGCATCACCTACGATCTGGACGTGCTGCGCCTGATTGATGCCTTCCAGGGCGTTGGTCTGTATGTGGGCAGCGTGTGCGTGACCAAGTACACCGCCGCCCCGGAAGTGGAAGCCTTTGAAAAGCGGCTGAACAGCCTGGGCATCCGCACCTTCCGCCACTACAAGATCCCCGGCTACCCCAACGATGTGGCCCGCATTGTGAGCGATGAGGGCTACGGCAAGAACGATTACATTGAAACCGAGCGCCCGCTGGTGGTGATCACGGCTCCCGGCCCCGGCAGCGGCAAAATGGCCACCTGCCTGT
>CAVIXY010000082.1:0-9948 GCA_963646665.1 Bacteroides sp. CAG:545 | reverse complement strand
TCGCTACCTCCACCTTGGCAAGGTGGCGCTCTACCAGATGAGCTACGGCCGCATATCCCATGTGGTGTGCCGGAGTTGTCCGGCAACGTTGGTTATTATACCGCAAAGCAGGCTTGTTGTCAACTGCAAATTTGCAATTTTTTCAAAAAGGCTGCCGTTTTCTGGAAAATCCGCTCTGCAGCGTCCAAAAGCGTGTACCCTGCGGATGCGGGCATTTTTCAAGTTTGCGGCGGCATACGCGAAGAAAATTTATTTGCTTTCTTGTGCAGCAGACATTATAATATAAGATGTTAATATGTCGCTTGAATGCTGCGTCTGCTGCCCCATCCGGACGTGCAGGCGCGTTTTCTTGCGCGGAGATAGGAAATGCCAGCAAAAAGGAGCAAACACGATGTATAAGATCACTGAAAAGGTCGCGCTGAACCCCACCGTGACAAAGATGGTCATTGAAGCCCCGCTGATTGCCAAAAAGGCAAAGCCGGGCCAGTTTATCATTGTGCGCCCGTTCGAGGACAGCGAGCGCATTCCCCTGACGGTCGCCGGTTACGACCGCGAAAAAGGCACCGTTGAGATCATTTTCCAGATCGTTGGCGGCACCACCATGGAGCTGAACAGCCTGAAGGTGGGCGAAAGCGTTCATGATTTTGTCGGCCCCCTGGGCCGTGCCACCGAGACCGAAGGCCTCAAAAAAGTGTGCGTGGTCGGTGGCGGCGTGGGCTGCGCCATTGCTCTGCCCATTGCCAAGGAGCTGCACGAGCAGGGCTGTGTGGTGCACAGCGTCATCGGCTTCCGCAATAAGGATCTGCTGATTCTGGAGGACGAGTTCAAGGCCTGCAGCGATGAGCTGCGCATTATGACCGATGACGGCAGCTACGGCACCAAGGGTGTGGTTACTGCCGCCCTGGACGAGCTGGTAGCTGCCGGCAACCAGTACGACCTGGTGATCACCATCGGCCCGCTGATCATGATGAAGTTTGTGGTCAAGACCTGCCAGAAGCACGGCCTGAAGAGCATCGTTTCCATGAACCCCATCATGATCGACGGCACCGGCATGTGCGGCGGCTGCCGCCTGACCGTGGGCGGCCAGACCAAGTTTGCCTGCGTGGACGGCCCCGACTTTGACGGCGACCTGGTGGATTTTGACGAGGCCATGGCCCGCGGCACCATGTACCGCCCCTTTGAGGCACATGCCCGTGAAGCAGCCTGCAATCTGCTGAATCAGGAGGTAAAATAAGATGGCTTTCAATATGGACCCCAAAAAGTGCCCCATGCCCACCCAGGACCCCAACGTCCGCAACAAAAACTTTAAGGAAGTTGCCCTGGGCTACACCGCAGAAATGGCTGTGAACGAGGCAAAGCGCTGCATCCACTGCAAGAATAAGCCCTGCCAGACCGGCTGCCCGGTTGGCATTGACATTCCCGAATTTATTGCCCATGTGGCAGAAGGCGATTTTGAAGCCGCTTACCAGGTGATCAACCGCTCTTCTTCCCTGCCCGCTGTCTGCGGCCGTGTGTGCCCGCAGGAAAGCCAGTGCGAGGGCAAGTGCACCCGCGGCATCAAGAACGAGCCGGTCGGCATTGGCCGTCTGGAGCGTTTTGTGGCCGACTGGCACCGCGAGAACGTGCACACCGCTCCGGTGGTGCCCGAATCCAACGGCCACAAGGTGGCCATCATTGGTGCAGGCCCTGCCGGTCTGACCGCTGCCGGCGACCTGGCCAAGCTGGGCTACAAGGTAACCGTGTACGAAGCTCTGCATGTGGCCGGCGGCGTGCTAATGTACGGCATTCCCGAGTTCCGTCTGCCCAAGGCCATTGTCCAGCAGGAAATTGACGGCCTGAAGAAAATGGGTGTGGACTTTGAGTGCAACATGGTCATCGGCAAGGTGCTGACCATTGACGAGCTGATGGGCGAGTATGGCTACGAGGCCGTGTTCGTGGGTTCCGGTGCCGGTCTGCCCCGCTTTATGGGCATTCCCGGCGAGAGCCTGAAGGGCGTGTACTCCGCCAACGAATTCCTGACCCGTTCCAACCTGATGAAGGCTTACCTGCCCACCAGCAAGACCCCCATCCGCACCGGCAAGAAGGTTGCCGTTGTGGGCGGCGGCAACGTGGCTATGGATGCTGCCCGCAGCGCCCTGCGTCTGGGTGCCGAGACCGTGTACATCGTCTACCGCCGCGGCATGGCTGAGCTGCCTGCCCGTAAGGAAGAGGTGGAGCACGCCGAGGAAGAGGGCATCATCTTCAAGACCCTGTGCAACCCCGTGGAGATCCACTCGGACGAAAATGGCTTTGTCAAGTCCATCACCTGCATCGAGATGGAACTGGGTGAGCCGGATGCCTCCGGCCGCCGCCGCCCCATCGAGAAGAAGGGCAGCGAGTTTGAGCTGGATGTGGACACCGTGATCATGAGCCTGGGCACCAGCCCCAACCCGCTGATCCGTTCCACCACCCCGGGCCTAGAGACCAACAAGCACGGCTGCATCGTCACCGAAGGCGAGGACGGCCAGACCAGCCGCGAGGGTGTGTTTGCCGGCGGCGATGCCGTGACCGGTGCCGCCACCGTCATCAAGGCCATGGGCGCAGGCAAGGCTGCCGCCAAGGCCATTGACGAGTACATCCAGAAGAAGTAAACACTTGTGTTCCAAAGGCGGAACAGCTGCGGGCTGTTCCGCCGTTTTCAATGCAGTACGAACGGTGTGCCAGGAACCTTCTCCTCGGACATGAAATACGGGTTGCGGCACCCAGCGGACGGTCCTCAGAGAACGTTCCCAGCACGCCATCCTGATACATTTTTACACTTTGCTGCCAATGTCGGCATTTTGTTTACTTTTCTCCGCAAGATATGCTATAATAGTATCATCTTTCAGAATGCAGCGCTGCATCCGGATGGGACGCACGCTGCTTTCGTTCTGATTTGGAGGCAATGCTCATGCACCCGCTGCTTGTACTGGTTTTGATTTTTGACGCGCTCATCGCGGTTTCTTCGGTGCTCAACCTGGTAAATATGATGCGGGTGAACCTGCTGCTGGAAGAAAAACAGGCAGAAGCCCTTACCGTGCAGCGGGTCCGGGTGCAAAAGACAGCCGCCGGAAAAGGCGGCATCCTCTCCTCCTGGTTTGGGGTGTACGCCTGCCCGGGCGAACAGGGCACCGGCGAGTTCACCTCCACAAATCCCTATAGCAGCGAGCAGGCCGTGCCGCAGACCACCACCGTGGTGCCCATGAAGGCATCCGGTGTGCTGGAACGCTGCGACATCGGCGCGCATCTGCGCCGCCGTCTGCTCCCCCTGTGGCTGACCGCCGCCGCCTTTTCGGCCTTGCTGGCAGCCTTTGTCCGCGCATAAGGCGCGTACTCTTTTGTCTCTTTGGCGCTGTGCAGTGCATCCGCCTTGCCCCACGGGCGGGTACGCTGCACGGCACCGGGAAAAATAAACGTATAAAGGAAGGCAATTATGGAACTACTGAAACTACTCGGCATTGTCATCGTTATCGCTGGCTTTGCACTGAAGCTGGACTCCATTCTGGTCATTCTGGTGGCAGCTGTTGTAACTGCACTGGTTGGCGGTCTGGGTCCCATCACCCTGCTGGAAACGCTGGGCAGCACCTTTGTGGCCAACCGCAGCATGTCGATCTTCATCATCGTCATGCTGGTTACCGGCACCCTGGAGCGCAACGGCCTGCGGGAGGCAGCTGCTGCCCTGATCGGCAAGTTCAAGGGCGCAACCTCCGGCCTGGTCATTGGCCTGTACGGCATTATGCGCGCGATCTTTGCCGCCTTCAATGTGGGCTTTGGCGGCGTGGCCGGTTTTGTGCGCCCCGTGATCATGCCCATGGCAGAAGGTGCCATTGTGGCGCAGGGCTATGAGCCGAACGAGGACCATGTTGAGGAGCTGAAGGGCATGGCTGCCGGCATGGAGAACGTGACCTGGTTCTTTGGTCAGGTGCTGTTTGTGGGCGGCTCCGGCGCACTGCTGGTGCAGAGCACCCTGGCCGGTCTGGGCATTGAAGTGGAGCTGGCCCCGCTGGCTGCCATTGAAGTGCCGGTGTGCATCATTGCTACCATTGTGGCGGTTATCTTCTATATCCTGAAGGACCGCAAGATGGTGCAGAAATACTACAAATAAGGGAGGACAGAACCATGAGCTTTTTTACAAGTGCTGATGTCACCCTTGCCAATAAGGTAATGGAAGTCATCTACATCGTAATGGGTCTGCTGTGCGTCTACTGCGGCGTGAAGAACCTGAAGGACAAAAAGAACCCCGAGCCGTTCGGCACCTTTGTGTTCTGGGCTGTGCTGGGCGTTGTGCTGGCCTTTGGCCGCTGGCTGCCGTCCCTTGTAAGCGGCATTCTGGTGGTGGTCATGTGCATTCCCGCCATCCTCAAAAAGGTCAAGAAGGGCACTGTGAGCGCCGCCACCAAGGCCGAGACCGAAGCTGCCTATGAAAAAGTTGGCATGAAGATCTTTGCCCCCACCCTGAGCATCGGTGTGCTGGCCGTGATCTGCGCCATCACCGGCATGGGCATCGGCCTGTCCGCCCTGAACGGCGTGGCCCTGGGTGTCATTGTGGCCATCATCCTGCTGATGGTCATGAACAAGGACAACAAGCCTACCACCTTCCTCAACGATTCCGAGCGGATGCTCTCCACCGTTGGCCCCCTGTCCATGCTGCCCATGCTGCTGGCCTGCCTGGGCACCATCTTTACCAAGGCCGGTGTCGGTGACGTGATCGCCGACATCGTAAGCCACATCATCCCGGAAGGCAACGTCAACGCCGGTATCGTGGTGTATGCCATCGGCATGATGCTGTTTACCATGATCATGGGCAACGCTTACGCCGCCATCACGGTGATGACCGTGGGCATCGGCTACCCGTTTGTGCTGGCCTACGGCGCAAACCCGGTGGTGATCGGTATGCTGGCCCTGACCTGCGGTTTCTGCGGCACCCTGTGCACCCCCATGGCCGCCAACTTCAACACCGTTCCGGTGGCCCTGCTGGACATGAAGAAGCCCATGGGCGTTATCAAGAACCAGGTGCCCATCGCCCTGATCATGATCGTTGTGCAGATCGTGATGATGATCATTCTCAAGTAATTTTTTGTTAGATCGAGTGATTCAATGGAACAAGCAATTCAGCACGGAGCCGCGGTCATCATTCAGGACTGGGTCCGGCTCCGCGCAAAAGAGCGTCTTTTGATCGTATCCAGCCAGAAATATGCTGCAGAGGTGGCCGCCATGCAGGCTGCCGCCGCTGCGGTGGGCGGGTTTGCCGATGTGATGATGCTGGACGACCTGCACGAGCAGGTGGGCCAGTATTTTGACAACCGCGAAGATGCCTTTGACCCCTACAATGCCGTGATCGGTGCCACTGAGTATTCGCTGATCACCACCCGGGCCGTCAAGCGGGTCATTGCCCGCCGCAACCGTTTTTTGTCCCTGCCGCTGAGCACCAACAACGGCCAGTCGCTTTTGAGCTATGACTTTTTGAATATGAGCCTGCCCAAAAGCCGCATCATGGCCAGCATCATCATGAACTGCTATCAGAATGCCAGCCGCATCCATGTGACGACCGACCTTGGCACCTGCCTGGACTTTTGCATTGAGGGGCGCACCCCCGGCTTTTTCAACGGTTGCTGCCACGATGGCAAGGGGCTTGCCTCCGCCAGTGTGGAGGTGTATGTGGCTCCCGTGGAAAGCGAAACCAACGGCACCCTGATCCTGGACGGCTCCATGGGCTACATCGGCATTGTGGACAGCCCGGTGCGGGTGGAGATCCGCCGCGGGCGCATTGTGGACATTGAGGACAACGCCAGCGGCCGCCGGCTGAAAACATTCCTCTCCCGCTTCCACGACCCTGAAAACATGGTGGTGGCTGCAGAATTCGGCATTGGGCTGAACACCCATTCCCACTGTGCCGGAAATTGCTACATCGAGGATGAATCCACCTACGGCACCTTCCACATCGGGTTCGGGCGCAACATTGCCCTGGGCGGCGTGCAGGATGCCTCCGGTCATTACGACCTGGTCACCCACGACCCCACCATCTACGTGGACAACCGCATGATCATGGATCACGGGCAGCTTACCGTTCTGGAGCCGTCCATCTATATCTGAGAATCGAGGTTTTTACGATGAAAATTCTGATCACTGGTTTTGACCCCTTTGGCGGCGAGACCGTCAACCCTGCTTTTGAGGCGGTAAAGCTGCTGCCGGACACCATTGCCGGTGCCGAGATCGTCAAGCAGGAAGTGCCCACCGAGTTCATCCGCGCCGGTGAAGTGCTGGAAGCTGCCATCAATGCCAACAAGCCCGATGTGGTCATCTGCATCGGTCAGGCCGGCGGCCGCTCCGCCATCACCCCGGAAAAGGTGGCTATCAACATCATGGACGGCCGCATTGCCGACAATGCCGGTTACCAGCCTGTGGACGTGACCATTCAGGAGGACGGCGAGACCGCCTACTTCACTTCCCTGCCGGTCAAGGCCATGGTGCAGAAGATCAAGGATGCAGGCATTCCTTCGGCTCTGTCCTACACCGCAGGCTCCTATGTGTGCAACTACCTGATGTACACCCTGCTGTACCTCATCGACAAGAAGTTCCCGAACATCCGGGGCGGCTTCATCCATGTGCCTTACGCCATGGAGCAGGTGGTCAATAAGCCCCTGGGCACCCCCAGCATGGATCTGAAGCAGATCGCCCGCGGCCTGGAAAAGGCTGTGGAAGCCGTGGTGGAAAATGACACCGACCTGGCTGTGAACATGGGCACCACCCACTGAAATTCTTTTTGCCAAATATGAAACGGCAGCGTATCCGGTTTGGGATGCGCTGCCGTTTTTTGTTACTGAATGCGGCTCTGCCCGCGGCGCAGACGGTTCTCGATCCAGCTGCCGCACAGCAGCGTCAGCTGCCCGATGACAATGCCCAGCACCGCCCCCGCCAGCACATCACTGGGAAAATGAACGTATAAGTACAGGCGGGAAAAAGCAATGAGCACGGCCAGCGGAATGGCTGCACAGCCGAACCGCCGGTTGGTCCGGGTCAGGATCACCGCCGCAATGGTCGAGGACAGGGTGTGCCCGGAAGGGAACGAAAAGTCCTTTGGAACGGCGATGAGCAGCGGCATGTCCGGGTCCAGCCAGCAGGGACGTGAGCGGGCCACCACATTTTTCAGAAACACATTGCCCACCAATGCCCCGGCCGCCAGCCCCGCCAGCAGGAGCAGCCCCTGCCTGCGGTACTTTTTGGTGCAGAGCAGCCCGCCGGCTGCTGCCAGCCAGATCGCGCCGCCGTTTCCCAGCGCTGTAAGCCTTGGCATCAGAAAATCCAACAGCGGGCACGCCGCCGACCGGATGCCCTGCAAAATGGTCCAGTCCAGATTCATCACGCTTGCTTCTCCCCTTTCGGTGTGTTTTTCTCCATTTTCTTTTTTCCGCCTTCCAGCGCAAGCAGCAGAGCTGCACCCAGCACAAAAGCCGGCAGGCAGAACGTTGCCATGCTCAGCGGTGGCAGCGGAACCTTCAGGCTGGCGGGGTCGTTTGCAATGGCGTAAAGCGACCCCAGCATCAACCCCAGGATCAGCCATACCATCGCGCTGCGGTGGTTCTGCAGCGCGGTGCGGATGGCGTGGATGGAAAGGCCGATGCCTGCCAGCACCCCACCCCCCAGGGCACACAGCCCCGGAACTACGGCAAACTGCAGGCGCATCAGTTCATGAAGCGCCTGGATCGTGGGCAGGTACACCCCCGCAATCAGCAAAACGGACGAGCCGGAAATGCCGGGCATCATTACATCCAGAAGCAGCAGGTCAAAGGGCTGGTGCAGGGCCGCCTCCAACCCGGTGGTACCATCCGGTGCAATGGTCACGGCATAGCCGCCCAATTCCAGATAGTCCCGCTCGATGGCGGCAATATCGGCATCGTCCTCCACAATGAGAATGCGTTTTGCGTCCATCTTATTTCTCCTTTGCAAGCGGCAGGTCCAGCCGGGGCAGATACCGCATCTGCAGCAGCACCACCAGTACGCCCAGCCCTGCCGCCAGCAGCACCCCTGCAATGATCACCGGCACCACCAGCATGATAAAATTGGACCGCTTGAGCCGTTCCTGAATGGTCATAAAGCACCCCTCCCCTGCGTTCTGCCCTGATTGTACCACAAATGCCGCCCGGAAAGTTAAACAAATTGAAAACAGCAAAAACAAACCTCCCCGCAGCCACACATGTGGTTGCCGGGGAGGTCTGCTTCAGAAGGAGAAAAATGAAGGAAGATGACTTTTATGGGTTCCCTCAGGCGGCCTGTTTGGCCTCGCCTTCCGGGAAGATGATCTTGTTCACGAAGAAGAAGATCACCATGGAGATGCCGCCGTTGAGCACGGTAGTGCCGATGTTGTAGATGAAGTCCGGCACCAGCAGACCGGCCACGGCAACCCAGATGCAGTTGATGGAGTTGACGATGCAGGTGATGAGGCAGAAGGCCAGCACATACCAGCCGATCTGCCCGGCCAGATTGCCCTTGCTGCGGAACACCACGTTGCGCTGGATTGGGAAGTTGATGCACTCGCCGATGACCATAGCGATCATGTAGGCGCAGAAGTAAGGCAGGCCGCCGTGGGCGGCATCATAACCTAAAATGTTCCACTTGAATGTCTCGCCGAAGAGGGTGATATCAATGCCCGGCCAGCCGAAATCCACCACCGGCAGACTGGCAAAGGCATTTGGCAGGAACTGCAGCAGCAGATACTTGAACACCGTGATCAGGTTGGACACGATGACGAACAGGCCGCCTTCCCGCACCCACTTGGCAGCGGCAGGGTGCTTTTCCGCAAAATGATTCCAGAAATTCATGTTGTTCCTCCCGTGTCATTTGGACTGCTCATCCAGCATGGCCTGATAGCGGCTGTTTTTCACAAAGTTCTGTACCAGCCCCGCCAGCGCCCGCAGAATGCCGATGATCCAGAAGCCCTTTGCTTCCAGCACCAGGCCGTCCACAAACTCTTCGCCGATAGCACCATTGGTCATCTGAGCCAAGGCGCGCAGGGGCATGTTGTATTGGAACAGAATGTTCAGATCGGGCTTGCCTTTCTTTTCGCCTGCTCTCAGCAGCAGGGAGAGCACCCCTGCGATCAGCCAGCACAGCGGGCTGCGGCTGTGGTTCAGCTCGCCCAGGGTCATGGTGCGGTCGATGACCGTTTTTTCTTCCGGCACCGGGCGGCCCAGCAGCGCTTCCAACTCTGCATCCGGCACTGCCTTGATATCGCCGGCCTGATAGTGCGGCAGAGCACTGCCTGCATAGGGGTCCGGTGCAGCGGTCCCCTGCACGGCAAGCTCAGCCTGCAGGCGGATGTCCTGCACGCTGGCACCAATCTGAATCTGATAGCTGCCGCCTTCCACTTCCCATCGGTTCGTTTTCACGTTCCAGTAGCGGAATGCCTTATCGTCCAGCGGAATGGTAACCGTTTTGCTCTCCCCTGCCTTGAGGAACACTTTGGCAAAGCCTTTCAGCTCCCTGGCCGGGCGGAAAACTTCCGCATCCAGTTTTGCAACGTACAGCTGTGCAATTTCTGCACCATCCCGGTCTCCGGTATTGGTGATGGTAAAAGAAGCTTTATCCGCTTCTGCTTTCAAATCCGAATAGGCAAAGGTAGTGTAGCTCAGGCCATAGCCAAAGGGATATCGCACGGCCTTGTGGGCCGTTTCATAGTAACGATAACCGATGTACAGACCCTCGCGGTACTCCACGTTCTGCTTTTTGCCGGGGAAATAATTGGCGGCGGGGGTATCCTCATAGCGCAGCGGGATGGTCTCGGCCAGCTTGCCGCTGGGGTTCTGCCAGCCGGTGAGTACATCCAGCATGGCACCGGCACCTGCCTGCCCGCCCAGATAGCCGTGCACCACAGCCTTGCACCTGGCAAGGCTGTGGTGCACGGCTATCTGGGCGGGCAGGCAGGTGCCGGTG
>CAVIXY010000081.1:0-10019 GCA_963646665.1 Bacteroides sp. CAG:545 | reverse complement strand
GGAAACGGATGGTTCCGATTCTCAATCCGGCGTTCGTTGGGGTGAGGATAGCAAATGAGATCCGGATGCAGTTCCGGCGGCAGCGAAAGAACAGCGCCACCGTCTCGCTGCAGGAAACGCTGGAGGCGGACGGGGAATCTGCCCTGACACTGGCAGATGTACTGCAGGACAGCTTCTGCATGGAAGAGCGCTGCGAACAGCAGGAGGACCACCGCCGTGTGCGGGAGCTTTTGGACCGCTTGCCGGCGCGGGAGCGGCAGGTGCTGCTGCTGCGCTACGGTCTGGCCGGGCAGCCGCCGATGACCCAGCTGGATGTGGCCGGGCTTTTGCACATCAGCCGGAGTTATGTTTCCCGCCTGGAAAGCCATGCGCTGGAACTGCTGCGCAGCCAGTACGCCGCGCGGGAAAGCGATGACCGCAGCGCAGGAAGGTAGTGCAGCTTTTCCGCTCTATTTGCAACCTGCCGTTCCGCGCTGCTGCCACCGCATAAAACGCTGCAAAAATGGAAGAACAGAATACAGAACAGCCGAATTTGGGGGTTCAATCGGCTTCCGTGCGCGGTATTTCCGCGCACTTTTTCTTTGTCATCCTGTTTATCGGACACATTATATTTTAAAATAAAACTGCACTCGGGGCAGCCGGTTGACAATGGCTGAAATTCCCGGTATCGTATGGTTGAATGGGATGTTTCATTTTGTCAGAATTGTTCAGGGAGGAACCTTTTATGAAACCGATTGCCCACATCAGCGAGGATGGAACCCGCACCCAGACCATTGAAGCGCACCTGACCGGCACTGCCGCTCTGGCCGGACGCTTTGCGGCACCCTTTCACGCACAGGCCGAAGCCGAATACGCGGCCATTCTGCATGACATCGGGAAATACTCCGCCGCCTTTCAGCACCGGCTGCAGGGCGGCGCAAAGGTAGACCACTCCACCGCCGGGGCGCAGGAGGCCATGCGGATGCGCAACACGCCCGCCGCGCTTGTCATTGCAGGCCATCACAGCGGTCTGCCCGACCTTGGCAGTGGTGCCGACACCGCCGACAGCAGTTCTCTGCTGGGGCGTGTCCGGCGTCCGATACCGGACTGTTCCGGCTGGAAACAGGAGATTCACCCTTCCGCCGCCGCTCTGCCCGGGTGGCTGATGCAGAGCCGCGACCTGCTGGACATGGCCTTTTTTACCCGGATGCTGTATTCCTGCCTGGTGGATGCCGATTTTATCGACACGGAAACTTTTATGAACGGACAGGCTGCCCCCCGCAGCACCGGGACGGATACCATTCCGGCTCTGCTGGCCAAGGTCCGTACACAGGCAAATCATTATCTGGCCAACAAAACAGCCTCTCCGGTGGCTCAGCAGCGCAATGCCGTGCTGCAGGCCTGCCTGGACAAAGGTGCCCACGGACCGCAGGGACTGTACACGCTTACCGTGCCCACCGGCGGCGGCAAAACCTTTGCTTCGCTGGCCTTTGCACTGGAACAGGCAGCCGCACAGAAGATGGACCGGGTGATCTACGTCATTCCCTATACTTCCATTATTGATCAGACTGCCAAAACCTTTTCTGAGCTTCTGGGACAGGAAAACGTTCTGGCGCACTTTTCGGGCGTGGATTACAAGCTGGCCGAGCGGGAAGGCCTTACCCCCACCCAGTACCGCCAGCTTCTGGCCAGCGAAAACTGGGACGCTCCCATTGTCGTAACCACTGCAGTACAGTTTTTTGAATCGTTGTACTCTAACCGCAGCAGCCGCTGCCGCAAGCTGCACAACATTGCCAACAGCGTGGTGATCTTTGACGAAGCCCAGACCCTGCCCAACGATTTTTTAAAGCCCTGTGTCTCCGCCATTGCCCAGCTGGTGCAGCATTACCACGTTACCGCCGTTCTGTGCACTGCCACGCAGCCCGCACTGGCCCCTCTGTTTCAGGAGCTGGCCCCCGGCCTGACTGCACAGGAGATCAGCCCGGACCCCGCTCTTTTATATGAAGTTCTCCGCCGGGTGACCCTGCGCAGCCTAGGCGAAATTCCGGTGGATGCCCTGTGCAGCCGGCTTGCCGCCGCACCGCAGGTGCTGTGTGTAGTGAACCGCCGCAAAACAGCGCAGGATCTGTTTGCCGCACTGCCCACAGAGGGCAGCTACTGCCTGACCACCCTGCTGTGTGCTGCTGACCGCCGCCGCCAGCTGGACGAGATCCGCCAGCGCCTGCGGGACGGCCTGCCCTGCCGGGTGGTGTCCACCTCCCTGATTGAGGCCGGTGTGGACGTGGACTTTCCGCTGGCTTACCGTGAAATGGCCGGGCTGGACTCTCTGCTGCAGACCGCAGGCCGCTGCAACCGTGAGGGGAAGCGCCCGCCGCAGGACAGCATCGTCTCGTATTTCCATCTGGAAGGCCTGCCCGCCCCGCAGATGATCGCACAGAACGTTTCTGCGCTGGATTCCACCATCCGGAACTACACCACGCCGGACACTCCCGAAGCCGTTCGGTTCTACTTTGATTCGCTGTACCGTACCCGTGCCACACTGGACAAAAACGGCATTCTGGATGCCTTCCGCAAAGGCGTGGAAGGCTGTATGCTGCCCTTTGCGCAGGTGGCAGAACAGTTCCGGCTCATTGACGCCCCCACCCGGACGGTCTATCTGCCCATTGAGGAGGGCGCAGAGCTTTGTGAAAAACTGCGCTGCGGCCGGATCAGCCGTGCCATGCTTCGGCGGCTCGGGGTTTACAGTGTTGCCTGCTATGAAAACCAGTTCAACGCTCTGTGCGCTGCCGACGCATTAGAGCAGCAGCCGGATTTTCCGGATGGTTCTGCCATCCTGACCGACCTTTCCCAATACGACCGCAAAACCGGGCTGAATACCAATGTGACCGCCGGAGAGGCCATCTTCTTCTGAAAACAGGAAAAGCAGCAGAGCGTACTGCCCCACTGCTTTTCCCGCTTTAAAGTCAAACTAACAATTTCAATCCACGCTCTGTCTGCCCAGAGTGACTATTCATAGTATACAAAAAAATGTGCCGCATCGCAACGGATTTCACAAACATTCCGGAACGCTCTTGCTTTTTTGGCTCCGGCGGAGTATTCTATCCTCAGAGGATGCATTTTTAAATTCAAATTAACAGAAGTTTTGCAAAAAGAGGTGATTCCCATGGCTAAGACACCATCTCGCCAGATCGCACGAACCACACTGGAAAGGAGGTGATGCTCATGTCCATTCAAATTGAAGTATGGGGCCGCTATGCCTGCTTCTCCCGTCCAGAGATGAAAACGGAGCGCGTCAGCTACGACATCATCACGCCATCGGCGGCAAGGGGCCTTGTGGAATCCATATACTGGCACCCGGGCATGAAATATCACATCGACCGCATCTACCTGCTGAACCCCATCAAGTTCACCAACATCCGCCGCAACGAGGTCAAATCCACTCTGCTGGCATCGGCAGTCCTGTCTGCGGCCAAAGGCGGCACCCCGCCGGTGCTGTACACTTCGCAGGACATTCAGCAGCGCGCCGCCATGGTCCTGCAGGATGTCCACTACGTCATCGAGTGCCACTTTACCATGACGGGCAAGGCCGCCCCCAGCGACAACCCCGGCAAGTTCCAGGATATCCTGCGCCGCCGCCTGAGCAAAGGGCAGTGCTACCACCAGCCCTGCTTTGGCTGCAGAGAGTTCCCGGCCAATTTCCGCGAGTGGCCCGGTGGTGCCATCCCCGCCCTGCCCGTAACACAGGACCTTGGCTTTATCCTGTATGACCTGGACTATTCAGACCCCGAAAACATCCGCTCGCAGTTCTTCCGGGCAAAGCTGGTGGACGGCGTGATGGACTGCCGGGACGTGGAGGTGTTTACATGATCCTGCAGGCTCTGACTGCTTACTATGAGCAGCTGCTCCGCACCGGGCAGATCTCGGCCCCCGGCTGGGAAAACAGCTTCAAGGTCAGCTACTGGCTCCGCATTGGTGCAGACGGCCAGCTGCTGGATCTTGTAGACTGCCGCCAGATGGTGCCAAAGGGCAAAAAAGAGGTGCTTGCCCCGCGTGACATGCGGGTTCCCGCCCATGTCAAACGTTCTTCCGGCGTTGCCGCCAACTTTCTCTGCGACAACTCCACCTATCTGCTGGGAGCCGATGAAAAAGGCAAACCGGACCGTTCCCGCCAGTGCTTTGAAGCCTGTGCACAGCTGCACCACGAGATCCTGGACGGTGTGGACTCCCCTGCCGCCCGCGCCATCCTTGCCTTTTTTGACCGCTGGAAACCGGAAGAATCCCCTGCACACCCGCTTCTGGCGGAACACTGGAAGGACATCACCGGAAATGCAAACCTTCTGTTCGACTACGAAGGGCCGGAGGGAAGCGTGCTTTCCACAGAAGTTCCCGCCATTCAGACCGCATGGCAGCAGTATTACAACCACAAGACTCCGGAAGACGCCGCAGTCGTTCAGTGCCTTGTAACCGGCAGCATGGCTCCCGCTGCCAAAACGCACCCTTCCATCAAAGGCGTTCTGGGAGCACAGAGTTCCGGCGCAGCACTGGTTTCCTTCAACGCCCCGGCCTTCTGCTCCTATGGGCACGAACAGGGCGAAAACGCTCCGGTAAGCGAGTACGCCGCCTTTGCCTACACCACTGCGCTGAACAAGCTGCTGGCAGACCGCGACCACTGCAAGCGGATCGGCGACACCACCGTGGTGTGCTGGGCAGAAAACGCGCAGCCGGTCTACCAGGATGCCATGAACCTGTTCCTGTACGGCCTGCCGGAAGACTCCGCTTTGAAGGAATCGGATGTCAGCGCCGCATTAAAAGCACTGGCACAGGCACAGCCTGTCCCGTTTCTGGACGGAACCCTCCAGCCCGATCAGCATTTCTATGTGCTGGGGCTGGCCCCCAATGCAGCCCGGCTCTCGGTGCGCTTTTTCCTGCGGGACACTTTTGGCTGCTTTGCAAAAAATCTGCAGCGCCACGCAGAGGACCTTGAAATCGCCCATTCCCCAAACGAGCGATTTCAGACCCTGCCGCTCTGGGCCCTGGCACGGGAGACTGCCCGCGTTGTGCCCGGCAAAACCCCCGAAATTTCGCCGCAGCTCACCGGTGACCTGCTCCGCGCCGCACTGACCGGCGGACGGTATCCCGCCACCCTGCTCAATGGTGTGGCACTGCGCATCCGCGCCGAGCGGAGAGTGAACCGCGGGCGGGCCGCCATCCTCAAAGCCTATTACCGCCGCAACTACCCCACCGACATCAACGAGGAGGTTTTTACTGTGAACATGAACAATTCCACCAATGTACCCTATGTGCTGGGCCGTCTGTTCTCTGTTCTGGAAGCCGTGCAGAACGCGGCCAACCCCGGCATCAATTCCACCATCCGCGACCGCTACTTCAATGCTGCCTGCGCCACACCGTCCACGGTATTTCCCACGCTGATCAAGCTGGCACAGAAGCACCTGCAGAAACTGCCGGACAAGCTTGCCATTCATTATAACAAGCAGATCACAGAATTGATGTCCGCACTGCCGGAAGAAGGGTTCCCCGTCCGGCTGAACCTGCCGGATCAGGGCAAATTTGAGATCGGCTACTACCATCAGACCCAGAAACGTTTCACCAAGAAGGATGAGGAGGTATAAACCATGTCTGAGCCTATCAAGAACCGCTACGATTTTGTCATTCTGTTTGACGTGGAAAACGGCAACCCCAACGGCGACCCCGATGCAGGCAATATGCCCCGTGTGGACCCCGAAACCGGTTACGGCCTGGTGACGGATGTCTGCTTGAAGCGGAAGATCCGCAATTATGTTCAGACCGCCAAAGAGGACGCCCCCGATGCCGACAACTACCGCATCTACGTAAAGGACAGTGTGCCCCTGAACCGCAGCGACAACGAAGCCATCAAAGCTCTGGGGATCAGCGAGGACCTGAAAGCCGCCAAAAAGGCCGACCCCGGCATCGACCGTAAGCTGCGGGATTACATGTGCGACCATTACTTTGACATCCGCACCTTTGGTGCCGTGATGACCACCTTTGTAAAGGGTGCCCTGAACTGCGGGCAGGTGCGCGGCCCGGTGCAGCTGAGCTTTGCGCGCTCCATTGATCCGGTGGTGCCGCAGGAAGTCACCATTACCCGCATTGCCATTACCACAGAGGCCGATGCGGAAAACAAGGGCACCGAGATGGGCCGCAAGTTCATCGTTCCTTACGCCCTCTACCGTGCCGAGGGCTACATTTCCGCCAACCTGGCCCGCAAGACCACCAACTTCTCGGAAGAGGATCTGCAGCTGCTGTGGCAGGCCATCCTGAACATGTTCGAGAACGACCACAGTGCAGCACGCGGCAAAATGGCTGTGCGGGAGCTGATCGTGTTCAAGCACGATTCCGAGCTGGGCAATGCGCCGTCCTACAAGCTGTTTGATGCCGTGCAGGTGGAGCGGAACCCCGATGTGACCGCCCCCCGCAGCTACCGTGATTACACCGTTACCGTTGCAGAAAATCTTCCGGAGGGCGTTACCTGCAAGAGGATGGCCTGATGGCCGCCCCGGATGACTACCTGCTGATGTCCGGCATCCAGCATTTCTGCTTCTGCCGCCGTCAGTGGGCACTGATTCATCTGGAACAGCAGTGGGCCGAGAATCTGCGCACCACCGAAGGAAAGCTGGAGCACCAGCGCTGCCACGATGTCCGGCAGACCGAACGGCGGAGTGATCTGCTGATCACCCGCGGCATGAAGGTGATCAGCCACCGCCTTCGGCTCTGCGGGGACTGCGATGTGGTAGAGTTCCATGCTGACCCAAACGGCATTCCGCTCCAAAACACCGAAGGGCGCTGGCAGCCCATGCCGGTGGAGTATAAGCACGGCCATGCCAAGGAAAACGATGCCGACCGGCTGCAGCTCTGTGCGCAGGCCATGGCACTGGAAGAAATGCTGGTGTGTGAGATTCCGCAGGCCGCACTCTTTTACGAAGAGACACGGCGGCGGGAGCTTGTGGCTTTAACCGAGGAGCTGCGCCGCAAAACGCAGGCCGCAGCCGATGAAATGAACCAGTATTTTGCCCGGGGATACACCCCAAAGGTCAAACCCGGAACCTTTTGCAGCGCCTGCTCCCTGAAAGAGATCTGCCTGCCGGTGCTCTGTCGGCGGGCAGATCCCAAAGCCTACCTGCGGGTGCACCTGGACGAAGCGCAGACGGAGGAAACACCATGAGACAGTTTTTGAGAACGCTCTACATTTCCAGTGAGGACGCTTACCTGTCTCTGGACGGGGAAAATGTGGTTGTCAGCCGCCAGAAAACCGAGATCGGGCGGGTTGCGCTCCACACGCTGGAAGGCATTGTCAGTTTCAGCCGCTCCGGTGCCAGCCCGGCCCTGATGGGAAAATGTGCCCGCATGGGCATTGATCTGAGTTTTTTCAGCCCCTATGGGCAATTCCTGGCGCGCACAGTCGGGGAAGAGCGGGGAAACGTTCTGCTCCGGCAGACACAATACCGCGTCTCCGACAGCAGCCTGCAAAGTTGCCAATATGCCCGCAGCTTTATTCTGGGCAAGGTCTACAATGCCCGCTGGGTGTTGGAACGCGCCACCCGCGACCACCCGCAGCGGGTTCCCGTAGAACAGCTCAAGCACACCAGTGCACAGCTGGCTGCGGCCCTGCCCCTCATGGAAGCCTGCGAGGATCTGGAGCAGCTGCGCGGCCTTGAGGGCGAAGCTGCACAGCGCTATTTCGACTGCTTTCCTGCACTGATCCTTCAACAGCAGGAAGATTTTGTGTTTACTTCCCGCAATCGGAGGCCGCCTACCGACAACGTAAACGCCCTGCTCTCGTTTGCCTATTCTCTGCTGGCCCGGGACTGCGCTTCCGCCCTGGAAAGCGCAGGTCTGGACCCCTATGTGGGGTTTCTGCATCGCGCCCGGCCCGGACGCCGCAGCCTGGCGCTGGATCTTATGGAAGAACTGCGGGCCGTCTATGCAGACCGGTTCGTGCTTTCCTGCATCAATCAGAAACTTCTGACAGCCAAGCACTTTCAGAAACAGGAAAACGGTGCGGTTCTTCTGACAGAAGAAGGCCGCCGTGCCTTTCTCAAAGCATGGCAAAACAAAAAGCAGGAACAGATCACGCATCCATTTCTGAAAGAAAAGCTGCCGTGGGGGCTTGTCCCCTACGTGCAGGCTCTGCTTCTGGCCCGCACCCTGCGCGGTGACCTGGAACTTTACCCACCATTTTTCTGGAAGTGAGGGGGATGTTATGTTGGTACTGATCACCTATGACGTCAACACCGAGACCCCGGCCGGACGAAAACGCCTGCGCAAAGTTGCCAAAAAGTGTGTGGATCACGGACAGCGCGTGCAGAATTCCGTATTCGAGTGCCTGCTGAACGCCTCCCAATTTGCTGTACTGAAAGCCGAACTGAGCGCGCTCATCGACCCGGAACTGGACAGTCTGCGGTTCTACCAGCTGGGCAACAACTATCAGACAAAGGTTGAGCATCTTGGCGTTCATCCGCTCTTTGAACAAAACGATGTTATGATCTTTTAACCGTTCTTCCCGGTACGAACCCGGAGCGCGCATGTCCTGCCCGGCTCCTTCGCACCAAAAATTGCAGCCATTTCTGCTCGAATTCCCCTGCGAAGTTTCGTTTTGAGCGTTTTTCCCTTTTCAAATTGTGCAGAATGGTTTATACTAATACAAAAGCAGTGAGTTTTCTCTCTGTTTTTGCCGTCGCCCTCCTCGCGGAGGGCGTGGATAGAAATGCCCCAAAGCAAATTGACAAAGTCCAGACCGATCGGTCGCCCTCCTCGCGGAGGGCGTGGATAGAAATGGGAAGCAAACGCCGCTCACAGCGCCCCGCAGGCGTCGCCCTCCTCGCGGAGGGCGTGGATAGAAATCCGATGGTGATCGGCATTGACGAAAAGGGCGGCCGTCGCCCTCCTCGCGGAGGGCGTGGATAGAAATTTGGAGAGCATCGGGCTGCCTGTTACCTGCGTGTCGTCGCCCTCCTCGCGGAGGGCGTGGATAGAAATCTGAAGCCGCTGAAAAGCAAAGTGCAGGTCTTGCGTCGCCCTCCTCGCGGAGGGCGTGGATAGAAATAAATCCATTATGCAACACCAAACACCGCAGCTGAGTCGCCCTCCTCGCGGAGGGCGTGGATAGAAATAAAAAAGCAGGATACAACGTGATTTATAGCCACAGTCGCCCTCCTCGCGGAGGGCGTGGATAGAAATCACTGGGCTTCCACGGCGAGAAAATACTGCCGGGTCGCCCTCCTCGCGGAGGGCGTGGATAGAAATCGTGTGACGGTGGACGCGCTGCTGGCGGAAGAGAGTCGCCCTCCTCGCGGAGGGCGTGGATAGAAATGTACGATTGCCTTTTGGTTGACTTTGAACGTATCGTCGCCCTCCTCGCGGAGGGCGTGGATAGAAATGCCGATGTTTGCTAACTGCGGATAGTAGTAACTGGTCGCCCTCCTCGCGGAGGGCGTGGATAGAAATTGCCCGATGCTTACATCGAGCAGAAGAAGGTCAGTCGCCCTCCTCGCGGAGGGCGTGGATAGAAATATTGTTGCCCATCGACAGTTTTCGGGACAGTAAGTCGCCCTCCTCGCGGAGGGCGTGGATAGAAATAAGGTGAGCTTTGGCAGCAACATCGCTATTCCAACGTCGCCCTCCTCGCGGAGGGCGTGGATAGAAATATCCATCAATTTCACATGGCGAATCACATTCTCTAGTCGCCCTCCTCGCGGAGGGCGTGGATAGAAATACACCGTTGGCCTTGATGGTAATGCCGGGAGTAGTCGCCCTCCTCGCGGAGGGCGTGGATAGAAATGACGGTTCCCAGACGGAAGCCACGAAATATCGATTGTCGCCCTCCTCGCGGAGGGCGTGGATAGAAATTCCCCGCCGCGCCTGCAGCACCGGCTCAGCGTCCGTCGCCCTCCTCGCGGAGGGCGTGGATAGAAATGCGCAGAACGTCAAATCGGTGCGGCCTGCCCTCGTCGCCCTCCTCGCGGAGGGCGTGGATAGAAATCTCACCTCCCATCAGGCCATTT
>CAVIXY010000080.1:0-10028 GCA_963646665.1 Bacteroides sp. CAG:545 | reverse complement strand
CCAGGATCAGGTTCATGATGGCATCGGTGTTCAGGGCATCGGACGTGCCGGTCATGTTCTCGTCCCCGTCAAAGCCTGCGGCTGCGGGATCGGTCACGGCGGAGTACACCACCGGGATCTCGGTATCTTCCACGGCGGCCAGCATGGTGGCAGCGGTGGGGGTGGCCACAGCCACGATCACGTCCACGCCATCGGCCACCAGGTCGGCACCGATCTGATTCAGGTTGGTCTGATCGGCCTGCGCATTGGCGTAGTAATCGGCGTAGTCAAAGGTAACGCCCTTTTCCTTGCCCAGCTCGTCCAGGCGGCTCTCCACCGATGCCACGATCTGATTCAGGGAAGCGTGATCCACATAGTTGACAATGCCCACCTTGAAGGTCTGGCCTGCTTCTGCAGCAGCACTGGAAGCCGCAGCGGAAGAAGCGGCTGCGCTGGATGCAGTACTGGTGCTGGACGCCGTGCTGCCGCAGCCGGTCAGGCCCAGGGCAGAAACAGCGGAAGCGGCCAGAGCGGCCTTCAGGAAGCTGCGGCGGGAGATCATGTTCATGGTTTTCATCGTGGTTAACTCCTTTCCCGGAGCGGGCGGCATAAAAAAGACCCGCTCCCCTTGCGGGACGGGTCTTACAATAAAAAACGACCCTGTCCCTGTGTGTTATCCACAAGGACAGGATCGGTAAAATACGATTCTGCGGTGCCACCTTGCTTGCCCTGCTATGAACGCAGAGCCACTCACGGAGAGCCAACACTCCCCTGCCCTGTAACGGAGGCTTCCGTCCCAAGCTACTGAGGAAAATTCCTGTTTGCCCGGCCCTCGGCGGCCCACGAATCTCTGCCCCGCTTACCGCCTGTTTTCACTATCCAGGCTCACTGCAGATGCGCTGTGCAGGTTCTCTTCCGCCTCATCGGTTTGATTGCATTATACACTTTATCTGCGTAAAGTCAAGAGGCAATTTCAAATTTTTTTCGATGGATTTTTCCAAAGTCACACTTTGTTCTTTCTGCGTTTGCGCCACACAAAGTATGCCGTATACACCAGCCACACCGGAATGGCCGCCAGCGTTACCGGGCGGCTCAGGACCAGGCCATCGGCCTGGTACACAAAGTCGATGCTGCTTTCTCCCGCCGGGCACAGCACCGCCATCAGGCCCTCGTCCACCCGCACAATGTCGGCCTGGCTGCCGTTGACGTAGGCGGTAAAGCCATCGTCATAGGGCACCGAAAAGAACACCAAATTTTCCTTTGCCAGCGTGATCTCGGCATGGAAGCCGGCATTGTTCATCTCAAACGCCGTGCAGCTGTGGGTGCGGCGGTCGGTGCAGTCCTGCACATAGGCATCGTAGGTCAGTTCGTTCCGCTTTTCTTCCGGCAGCGCGGTGAGGTACCGGCCATAGCGCGCCGCATCCTCCTCCGACAGCACCAGTGCCCGCATCAGCAGGTTGGAGCGCTGGGATTTCAGCGTCTGCTCGTACTCCGTCTCGGTCAGGTAATACTCGTAGGTAAAGCCCATGGGCACGTAATTTTTATTACGGTACAGCGCATAGCTGTCCTGCTCGCCCACATAGGTCCAGCCCGCATCCGCCTCGGCTTCAAAGGACGCCTGCTGCTCCGGCGTGGTAATGAGGTATTCCACGCTCAGCAGGCCCCGCAGCGCATAATTGGAGATCTCCGGCTCGCTGCGCACATCCCGCTTGACCCACAATGCCGGGTAAAAGCTGAGGATGCTGGGGGCTGCCGTGCTGCCAAAATACTGCAGGCAGCTCTTGTCCAGCCACATGCCGAGGTTGTCGTGGGTCTTGTAGGTGTCCACACGGTAGCTGCCCTCGGGCAGGTCCTCTTTCAGTTTCAGGGCATCGGTGTACTGCTGCACCAGGTCGCTGTCGGTGTGCCACTGGCCAAACTTGCCAATGCCGATGTGCACCATGCTGAAGGACACTGCAAAGGCCAGCACCACCCCGGTGACCCGCTGTGGAAATCGGCGGTCGGTGCGCCATGCGCGGCAGATATACCGGTACAGCAGCAGTCCGCCCAGGCCGAAACCCAGCACCACCGCGTACTGGCCGGGGTTCTGCAGCACGCCCAGCGACCAGGTTTTGGTCTCGCTGTCCTGCACAGGCACCAGCGCGAAGGCCAGGGTGGCGATCATCAGCCAGCCGATGCCCCTGGCCGGGGTGTCCAGGTCGGTGTTGTGGTCCTCCAGCGCATTCACGGTCATAGCGGCCAGGATCAGCACCGGCATATAGTACCAGCGTGCATAGTAGCTGGAATTGAGCGCGTAGAACGCGCTGTTCAGGATGGGCACCAAAGCAAACACCGCGCAGGTGCCCACAATGCGCTTTTTGCTGTCGCCCTTGCGGCTGCGCCAGTAGGCCACCGCACCCGCCAGGCTGCACAGGGGCAGATAGGCCGTCATGCTGGTCCACTTGATGACGCCTTCCGTCCAGATAGAAGTGAGGTAGGGGGAATCCGGCGGCAGGATCCAGCTGAGCAGAATGGCAAGGTACTGCTGCACCTTGCTGTAAGTCAGGAAACCCCAGCCGGACGAAAGGTCGATGGTGCGCGGATTCTGCAGCAGGCTGAGCACTGCCGGCACCAGCAAAAGGCAGCCCATGGCCACACCCAGCAGGCTTTCAAACGCCAGGTGGAGGAACAGCCTGCCCGTCAGGCGGAAGTCCCTTGTGCTGAGCTTGCAGACAAAGTAAATGACAAGGAACACCACCTGCCCGATGAAGAAGAAGTAGTTGTTGAGCAGGTTGACCGCCACAAAAAAGGCAAACAGGCCATGCCGCCCGTTGTACAGCACCTCATCCAGTGCCCACAGCAGGTAGGGGAACAGCGCCACCACATCCACGAAGTGGTTGAAGAACACGTTGTACACCGCAAAACCCGAAAGGGCATACAGGCAGGCACCCAGCACGGCATAGTTTGTATTTTTGACGTAGCGGCGCAGATACAGATATGCACCGCCGCCCGCCACGCCGAACTTGAGCACCAGCAGCGGCACCATCAGATAGGGCAGCCAGCTCTGCGGGAAGATGAGCGAAAACCAGAAAAACGGCGACCCGTACAAATAAAAGGAGTAGGCGTTCATCACCCCGCTGCCCAGGTCTGTGGCCCAGGAAAAGGTGTTGCGGGGCGCCCCGGCAAAGGCGCTGTCCGGATAACCGGCCCCCTTGAAGAAGCCATTCATATACCGGTAAAAGCTGATCTGCTGGCTGTTGAAATCGCCTGCATAGTGGAAAAAGCCGCCGTCAATGATATAAAACGGCAAAAAGAACGCAGCAGCCGCCAGAGCGCACAGCACCACGGCCTGCCAGAACCGGTCTTTCTGCTGGCCCGGCAGACGCAGCTGCCGGTTCATTCCCAATTGCTCCATGAAGGTCCTCTTTCTCCGCCTGCGCGGGCGGATGTTGTTATTCTCAGTATAGCACGGCAGGCCGGGTAAAAAAAGAACTTTTCTTCACCCGGGGCTTGACAAGCTCCTGCCGGGCGGGTATGGTGAAGAAAAACAAACCCAAAAGGGGGGCAGCGCCATGCTGTATCCGTTCAGTGCCCTGCTGGCACGCATGAAGTACATTACCCGGTGGAGCCTGATGCACTCCACCCGGGCCGAATCCCTCAGCGAACACACCTGCGACACCGCCCTGCTGGCCCACATGCTTTGCCTGATCGCGCGGCGGTACACCGGCACCCCCTGCCGCCCCAAAACGGTGGCAGTGGCGGCGCTGTACCACGATGCATCGGAGATCATTACCGGCGACATGCCCACACCGGTAAAGTACCACTCCCCTGCCCTGCGGGACGCCTATAAGGCGCTGGAAGCCGAGAGCGTGCACAGCATGACCGGCCTGCTGCCGGAAGAGCTGGGCGAAGAAATCCTGCCCTTCATCTCCGGCAGTCTGCTCACCGCCGAAGAAAAAGCACTGCTCAAGGCTGCTGACCGGCTGAGCGCTCTCATCAAATGCATGGAAGAACAGCGCAGCGGCAACCACGAGTTTGATGCCGCTCTGGCTCAGCAGCGCACCGCGCTGGAAGCCATGCACTGCCCGGAAGCAGACTGGTTCATGGCCCACTGCCTGCCCTGCTACACCCAGAATCTAGATGAGCTGACCGGACCAGCGGGCCGGGAGTGATCCGGCAGGGCGGCAGGGAGTTTCCCCAGCAAATGATCCGAGGGTGGGACCCTGCCACCGCAGGTGGTAGGGCGGGAGCTGGAAGCCCCGAAATTTTGCGGGGAAAGCGCCCTGCTGGCCTGCCTTCCCGCCGCGTATGCAGTGGAGCTGCACACCGGCAGCTTTCTCTTCGGACACGAATCGGGCCATTCCATCGCCCGCCCTATTGCCCTGCGGGCAACAGGGTCCCACCCCAGCGGACGGTCCTCAGAGAAACTTCCGGCGTGCAGCCCCGGACAGTTTTTTCTTACGGGAACGGTACCTCGCGCACATCGTCCGGGTCCTGGCCGGCTTTGCGCTGCTCTTCAAACACGGCAGCGATCAGCTCGTCCAGATCTTCGAGATGGGTCAGGGTGCAGCAGTAGCGGCGCAGGGCGGCAGCCCCCTTCAGACCTTTCATATAGTGCATGGTCTGGGCGCGGGCCTGCGGCATGGCCACAAACTCGCCCTTCTGCTCCACCATCTCTTCCACCTGACGGCGCAAAGCGTTCATGCGGGCCTGCAGGTTCGGCTCCTTGGGGGCAGGCAGGCCCTCAATGGCCGCGTTCACCCGCTCGAACAGCCACGGGTCCCCCAGAGCTGCCCGGGCGATCATCACGCCATCGCAGCCGGTCTGCTGCATCATGTTCACGGCATCCTGTGCCGAGTGGATGTCGCCATTGCCCAGCACCGGCACCTTGACGGCCTGCTTGACCCGGGCAATGATCTCCGGGTCGATGCCCGGGGTGTACATCTGTTCCCGGGTGCGGGCGTGCACCGCGATCAGGGCTGCACCCGCCTGCTCGCAGGCTTTGGCGCACTCCACGGCGGTGATGTGGTCCGCATCCCAGCCCTTGCGCATTTTGACCGTGACGGGGCGTTTGGTGTGGGCCACCACCTGCTCCACAATGCGCCCGCAGCGGTCCGGGTCCAGCATCAGCTTGCTGCCCGCCCCGCCGGACACGATCTTGGGAGCCGGGCAGCCCATGTTGATGTCCACAAAATCGAAGTCGTACTGCTCAATGGCAGCGGTGGCTTCGCCCATGATCTCCGGCACCTCGCCAAAGATCTGCACGCCGTAGGGTGCCCCGTTGGACTGTGCTTTGAGCAGGCTGACCGTTTTGTGGTCGCCGTACACCAGCGCCCGGCTGGACACCATCTCGCTGACGGTAAAGCCCGCGCCGTGCTGGGCCATCAGGCAGCGGCAGGGGGCGTCCGTAAAGCCCGCCATGGGGCCGAACACCACCCGGTGCGGCAGGGTGATGCTGCCGATTTTCAAAGGTTCCATGTGTTATTCCTCTTAACAAGAACAAAGCCCCTGCAGCCGCTCAGATGGCTCAGGGGCTTTGCATTTTGGTTGGTTACATCTTCTCCGGCACGTTGATCTTGAACATGGTCAGCACGTTGAAGATCACGTTCTTCACGCCGATGCACAGGGCCAGGCGGGCCTGCTGCACAGCGGGGTCTGCGCCCTGAATGCGGCAGTTGCCATAGAAACGGTGGAACGCACTGGCCAGATCAATGACAAAGCGGTTGATGCGGCTGGGGTCGTACTTCTCGGCAGCCATGACGATCTCCTGCGGGAAGGCGGCCAGCATCCGGATCAGATCCATCTCGGAAGGCTCGGTGAGCAGAGCGGCGTTCACCTTCTCGGCACCGGCAAACTGCACGCCCTCGCTCTCCATCTTCTTCAGGATGGAGCAGATGCGGGCATGGGCATACTGCACATAGTACACCGGGTTGTCGTTGTCGGTCTTGACGGCCTGATCCAGGTCGAAGTCGATGCCGCTGCCTGCATCGTGCATATTGAACAGGAAGCGTGCACTGTCGATGGGCACTTCTTCCAGCAGGTCGGTCAGGGTAATGGCGTTGCCGGTACGCTTGGACATGCGCACGGGCTGGCCGTCCCGCATCAGGTTGACCATCTGCATCAGCACCACGTCCAGATCCTCGCCGTGCAGGCCAATGGCGTCCATGGCACCCTTCATGCGGGCCACGTGGCCGTGGTGGTCAGCACCCCACACGTCAATAGCCTTGGCAAAGCCGCGGGTAGCCAGCTTGTTGTAGTGGTAGGCGATATCGGCAGCAAAGTAGGTGGGAATGCCGTTGGCACGCACCAGCACCTCGTCCTTGGCTTCCTCTTCGGTGCCGTCCTCGGTCTTTTTCTTGTTCACGGTGCCGTACTTGGCAGCGTACTGGGCACTGCGGTACATGATGGCACCATCCTCGGCCTTGTAGCAGGCACCCAGCTCCAGCAGCTTGTCCACCACGGCCATGACGGCACCGGACTCGTGCAGGGTGCTCTCGTGGAACCACACATCGTAATCAATGCGGTATTTGCCCAGGTCGCGCTTCAGGGCGGCAATGTTCTTGGGCAGAGCATAGGCCACCAGGGCGTCCTTCAGCTGTGCAAAGGCCTCGCTGGCAAACAGGGTCTCCTCGTCCATGCCCTGGCAGGCAGCCACATACTGGTCACCGTGGATGTCCGCAAACTCCCCGGCCAGCACCTTGATGTCACCGCCCTGGTAGCACTCAGCGGGCAGCGGATAGGCTTCCTCGCCGCAGTATTTCTGCAGGTAGCGCACCGCCAGGCTCTTGCCGAACTTCTGGATCTGATTGCCGGCATCGTTGATATAGAACTCACGGGTCACATCGTAGCCGGACCAGTCCAGCACGGCAGCCAGGCAGTCGCCCAGAGCGCCGCCGCGGGCATTGCCCATGTGCATAGGGCCGGTGGGGTTGGCAGAAACGAACTCCACGTTGTACTTGGCGCCCTTACCGTGGTCGGTGCGGCCATACTCCTTGTTGGCACAGGCACCCAGCACCACACTTGCCCAGAAGGTCTGGGCCAGGAACAGGTTGATGAAGCCGGGGCCGGCCACTTCCACCTTGGCAAACACGCTGTTTTCAATGGAGGGCAGATGGGCCAGCAGAGCCTCTGCGATCATCTTGGGGGCCTTGCGCCAGGTGCGGGCACCGGCCATGGCGATGTTGGAAGCAATGTCGCCGTTCTTGGTGTCAGCCGGGATCTCCACAATGAAGGCGGGCAGCTCGGCTTCGGGCAGAGCGCCGTCCGCCATGGCAGCCTTGGCGGCTGCCGTCAGCAGAGCGCGGGCCTCGTCCAGCGCAGCCTGCCGGGGGTTGTAATTCTGGTAGGTCTTTTCAAATTCAGTCATGGGTCGGATTCCTTTCACATTTTCAAGGGGGATTATCAGTTCACGTGGGTCACAGTCACTTCCAGGCGGTTGCGGCTCACCAGGTCGGCGCTGTCGGCATCCAGCAGGTAGCCAAAACGGGCAATGCCGCCCTTTTCGGTCAGACCGCACTCGATTTCATCGGCGGTCACACCCAGGGTCACAGAGCCGTAGCCGGTCTCGTAATGGCAGAGGTTGCGCTTGCCTTTTTCGATCAGCAGCTGGGTGCCTGCCCCGCCGCCCTTGCCAAAGCGCAGCATGGCAACGCGGGTGCCGTCTGCGGCAATCTTCAGGGTGGTGGTGCAGCCCTCGTAGCCGGTGGTTTCGGTCTCCCTATAAGTAATGTAGTAGCTGCCGCCCTTGAGCACGAACTGCCCCCGGGTCATCAGCTCCACAAACTCTTCCTTATCCTTTTCCGCCGCAGGCTCTTCCATGCGCTGTTCAATGCGGCTTTTGATGCGGATGATGTAATCTTCCTTCAGTGGTTTGCTCACGTTGGTTTTCCTTTTCAATATTTGTCAATGGCGATCTGCTCCACCGGGCCGCCCTTGTACTCGCCCAGGAACAGGTCCGCCGTCTGCACAAAGCTGTCCGGCACGTCGCTCACATAAAAATGTGCCTGGCCTTCTTTTTTCTGGGACGCCCGCAGGCCGCGCTCGGCCAGCATCCGTTCCAGGTGGTGGGCTGCCGTTTTGGCCGGGTCCACCAGTGTGACCTGCGGCCCCATGAACTCGCCCACCATGGTCTTGAGCAGCGGGTAATGGGTGCAGCCCAGGATCAGGGTGTCCACCCCGGCATCCCGCACCTCTGTCAGGTACTGGGCGATCACCAGGCGGGTCACCTGCTGCTTGGCTTCTTCGCTGTGGTCCACGTAGCCGGCTTCCACCAGCGGCACAAACAGCGGGCAGGCCCGGGCCGTGATCTCCACGCCCGGCACCAGCTGGCGCAGCAGCTTTTCGTAGCTGCGGGAGCGGATGGTGGCCGCCGTGCCAATGACGCCGATGCGGCGGTTGCGAGTGGCAAAGGCCGCTTCCCGGGCGGCGGCATCCACCACGCCCAGATACGGCACCGGCAGCTGTGCTGCTTCGGAAGCCGGGTAGATGCTGGACACCGTGCCGCAGGCTGCCATGATGCATTTTACATTCTGCGAGAGCAGAAAGGCAATGTCCTGCCGGGCATACTGCAGAATGGTCTCGTGGCTGCGGCTGCCGTAGGGCACGCGGCCGGTATCGCCAAAGTAGATGATGTCCTCGTGGGGCAGGCGCTTGCGCAGCTCCCGCACGCCGGTCAGGCCGCCAAGGCCGCTGTCAAATACGCCGATGGGGCGGTTATCCATGCTGCTTTTCCGTCCTTTCCAGGGCAAGTTCGATCAGGCGGTCGATCAGGGCCGGCACCGGCAGGCCCTCGTGCTCCATGAGCTTGGGGTACATGCTGATGGCCGTAAACCCGGGGAAGGTGTTGATCTCATTGATCATCACTTTGCCGGTGCCCTTTTCCACAAAGAAGTCGCAGCGGGCCAGGCCTTCGCAGCCCAGGGCCGTGTAGGCCAGGGCGGCATAGGTCTTGACTTCGTCCAGCTTTTCTTCCGGCAGGTGGGCCGGGATCACGGTCTGGCTCACGCCGTTCTTGTACTTGTCATCGTAGGTGTAGAACTCCGCACCGGCCAAGATCTCGCCCGGGCGGGTAGCCACGGCGGGGTCAGAGCCGATCACGGCGCACTCCACTTCCTGGCCGTCCACAAAGGCTTCGAACACCACCTTGCGGTCGTTTTCCAGCGCCAGAGCAATAGCCTTTTTCAGCTCATCGCGGTCGTGGGCCTTGGAGATGCCCACGCTGGAACCGGCGTTGGCAGGCTTGACGAACACGGGCCAGCCCAGCTTTGCTTCCACACCGGCGCACACGCCTTCCGGGTCGCTCTCGATCTGCCAGCGGTTGGCTGCCAGCCACTTGGTGTGGGGAATGTCGTTTGCCTCAAACAGGGCATTGGCCACCGCCTTGTCCATGCAGGCCGCACTGGCCAGCACGCCGCAGCCCACGTAGGGGATGCCAGCCAGCTCCAGCAGGCCCTGCACGGTGCCGTCCTCGCCCCACAGGCCGTGCAGCACCGGGATCACCACATCCACGTGGACCTTTTCCACATGGCCTTCCGGGGTGAACAGGATCATGCCGTGGTCGGCACGGTCCGGGCTGATGACGCAGGGCATGTTGCCTGCCAGCTCTTCCCAGCTGCCGTCCGCCATCTGGGCGGCAGTGGCCTCGGTGTACAGCCAGCGGCCCTCTTTGGTAATGCCCACGGTCAGCACTTCGTACTTGGAACGATCAATGTTGTTGACAAAGTTGCCCACCGAAACGCGGCTGACCTCGTGCTCGCTGGACATTCCTCCAAACAGCAGCACAACGCACATGGAATTTGCAGACTGCATGATACTCTCTCCTATTTATAAAGCCCCAGGGCGGGGCGGACTTAAACCGGTAAAAATGCCGTTCTGGCTTATTATACAATATCTATGCACGCGATGCAAGCAAAATGCAAAAAGCCGCGTGCAGACGGCACCGCAGACCGTTTGCAAAAAACTTTCCAAAAATCGCAAATTTCCGCTTGACGGATGGAAACCGGCGTGATACAATAGCATCACCTCTTTTGCGGGGGTTATTAAGTGCGCCTGTTTTACAGGTGCCGCCCGCA